>JACCTY010000019.1 GCA_013812145.1 Geodermatophilaceae bacterium
CCGGACAGCACCGAGAGGCCGACCACGTGCACGTCCTCCTCGATCGCGGCGGACACGATCTGCGCGGGGGTGAGCCGGATGCCCTGGTAGATCACCTCGAAGCCGGCGTCACGGGCGCGTACGGCGATCTGCTCGGCGCCGTTGGAATGGCCGTCCAGTCCCGGCTTGCCGACCAGGATCCGCAGCCGGGATCCGAGCTCGTCACCGGTGGCCCGCACCCGCTCCCGGACCGCTGCTAGCTCCGGGCCCGCCTCGCCGCCCTGCCGGGCGGAACTCACGCCGGTCGGCGCGCGGTACTCCCCGAAGACCTCGCGCAACGCACCTGCCCACTCCCCCGTCGTCACGCCGACCCGGGCGCAGGCCAACGAGGGCTCCATCAGGTTCTCCTCGGTCTTGGCCGCATCCCGCAGCGTGTCGAGTGCGGCAGACACCGCGGCATCGTCCCGCTCGGCGCGCCAGGCCTGGAGCGACTCGACGGCGGCCGCCTCCACCGACGGGTCGACGGTCATGATCGACGCCTCCAGGTCGGCCGTCAGCGGGTTCGGCTCAGTTTCCTCGAACCGGTTGACGCCCACCACCACGTCCTCGCCGGACTCCAGCCGCTGCCGCCGCTCGGCGAGGGAGCCGACCAGCGCGCCTTTCATGTAGCCCGACTCGACCGCGGCGACCGCCCCGCCCATCTCCTGGACCCGGTCGATCTCCGTGCGGGCGCCCGCCAGCAACTCGGCGACCTTCGCCTCGACGACGACCGACCCCTCGAACAGGTCGTCGTACTCCAGCAGGTCGGTCTCGAAAGCGAGTACCTGCTGCAGCCGCAGCGACCACTGCTGGTCCCACGGCCGCGGCAGTCCCAGCGCCTCGTTCCAAGCGGGCAGCTGCACCGCGCGCGCTCGGGCGTCCCGCGACAACGTCACGCCGAGCATCTCCAGCACGATCCGCTGGACGTTGTTCTCCGGCTGCGCCTCGGTCAGCCCGAGGGAGTTGACCTGGACGCCGTACCGGAAACGACGCTGCTTCGGCTCCTGCACGCCGTACCGCTCGTGGGTGAGTTGATCCCACAACCGGACAAAGGCGCGCATCTTGCACATCTCCTCGACGAAGCGCACCCCGGCGTTGACGAAGAACGACATCCGGGCGACCACGTCGCCGAAGCGGTCCTCCGGCACCTGCCCCGCCTCGCGCAGGGCATCGAGCACCGCGATCGCCGTACAGATGGAGAATGCGATCTCCTGGACCGGCGTCGCGCCGGCCTCCTGCAGGTGATAGCTACAGACGTTGATCGGGTTCCAGGTCGGCATCGTCGTGACGGCGTGGGCGACGACGTCGGTGATCAGCCGAAGCGACGGCGCCGGCGGGAACGCATAGGTTCCTCGCGACAGGTACTCCTTGATGATGTCGTTCTGAGTCGTGCCGGTCAGCTTGCTGAGGTCGGCGCCCTGTTCCTCGGCGACCACCTGGTACAGCGCCAGCAGCCACATCGCTGTCGCGTTGATGGTCATCGACGTGTTCATCGTCTCGAGTGGGAGTTCGTCGAAGAGCGTGCGCATGTCGCCGAGATGAGCGATCGGTACGCCGACCTTGCCGACCTCGCCCTTGGCCAGTTCGTGATCGGCGTCGTACCCCGTCTGGGTCGGCAGGTCGAAGGCGACCGACAGGCCGGTCTGCCCCTTGGCCAGGTTCATGCGGTATAGCCGGTTGGACTCCGCCGGCGAGGAGTGCCCTGCGTACGTCCGCATCACCCAGGGCCGATCCGGCTCAGCAGAGGAGGGGAAGGGCACGGCGACCTCCGGGCTCGGGCTGGACGTGGAGTCTATCGACGCCCGCGTCGACGCGGTTTATCCCCCATCGGAGGTGATTGCGGTCGCTCCGCAACGCTGTTCACCTCCAATCATCCGGTTTTCGACCGGCGGGGCACTACGCCAGCGGTTCTGGCCACTCCTGCCGCGGTAGCAGCTCGCGCAGCGGTACCGACTCGTCGCGGCCCAGAACGACGCGGGTGTCGATGTTCGACGGGTCGACCTGCGGATGAACTCCCGGCAGCTGCCGCAGGGGGGAAGGATAAGGAGCTGGGCATCGTCTTGACGGTAGACAGCAACGATTGCGGCGACTGCGTACTGTCCCGCCGTCACCATCGCGGCAATGGCGGCCTGCTCGGCGCAGAAACCCGTAGAGCCGGTGTCGATGCAGACGCCGACGAAGTGTTCCCCGGTCCGGGCCACCAGCGCCGAGGCGACGTCACCGAACAGGCGGTCGCCCACGCGGTGCAGGTTCAGCAATCCCGCCGCTTCGGCGATGAGTTCGTCGTGCACTGCCATGGATATCCTTGTGTACCGGGTCAGGATGGACGAAGAACTACAGTCGACCCCATGGTTGACACCGGAACGCCCATGGTTGACGCCGAGAACACTGCCGCCGATGCGGTTCTAATTGAACTCGACGAGAGACGCAGGGCAAGCCTCGGACGGCTGGGACGCCACAACCGCTACCTGGCCCGCGAAGAGCCGGACGGAACACTCATCTTCGAGCCGGCGGTCGTGATCTCCGAGCTGGAGGCTCGCTTCCTGGCCAATCGCGAGCTGGTGGCTCGCATTGAAGATGATCGCGGACACCCTGAACGCCTGCGCCCTCGACGGCGGCGGTCGCCTCGTGTGGTCAACGACCCGACGGATTAGCGTCGACGTGTGACGCCGCCGCCAAGCAGCCTGCACTACACCGTGGGTCCGGTGGTCGCCGTCGTCGCCGTCTTGATCATCATCGCGTTCATGCGGTGGGCGTTCAGCCAGCAGACCCGCCACGACCCGTTCGCCCCCCGGCCAGACTCCACGGGTCTGCTGCAGACCGTGGCCACGCTGCCACGACGCGAGCAGGCCAACGCCTTCCGGGCGGTTCTCTCCGACGCCGGTATCCGCTCCACCGTCCGGGAACCCAACCACGGCGGCGCCGAGGTGCTCGTCTTCCCGGCCGACGCCGAACGGGCCCGCCAGCTCGCCGGTCCGTTCGCCACACCCACCTGACCCCGCGGCGTCAGCTTCGCGATGCCTAGGATCGCAGTCATGGCAGTGCACCTGACCCGCATCTACACCAGGACCGGCGACGGCGGGCAGACCCGGCTCGGCGACATGAGCCTGACGAGCAAGACCGACCCGCGGCTGGCGGCGTATGCCGATGTCGACGAGGCCAACTCCGCCATCGGCGTCGCGCTGGCGATGGGCGACCTCGCCGAGGACGTACGCGCGGTGCTGACCTCGGTGCAGAACGACATGTTCGACGTGGGGGCGGACCTCTCGACGCCGATGGTGCCGGCGCCGGAGTACCCACCGCTGCGGGTGACCGAGGCATATGTGGACCGGCTCGAAAAAGCGTGCGACGAGTTCAACGAGCGGTTGAGCAAGCTGAACAGCTTCATCCTGCCGGGGGGGACTCCCGGCGCCGCGCTGCTGCACGTTGCACGGACCGTCGTACGCCGGGCCGAGCGGTCGGGGTGGTCACTGGTCGAGGTCGACGGCCCGCGCACCAACACCCACGCGGTGACGTACCTGAACCGGCTCTCGGACCTGCTCTTCATCCTGGGCCGGGTGGCGAACCCCGGTGGCGACGTGCTCTGGGTGCCCGGCGCCAACCGCTGAGACGTAGGACATCGGGGGGCTGAGCCCGGCCGCAGCGATACTGTGTCGCATGCCCGACGAGCGCAACCGGTCCGACATTTCGGCGCTCCTGACCAGCGGCATGGTGATCGCGCTATGCCTCGTGATCGGGCTGGGTCTGGGTTGGTTCCTGGATGCGGCGGTAGGCACAACACCGGTGTTCCTGCTGATCGGACTCCTGCTCGGAGTCGTCGCAGCCGGCTGTTATACGGTCGCGGTATTCCGCAAGCAGCTCAGACCCTGAAAAAGGTACGTCGAGGTGAGAGGCCAGCCGTGCAACCCGAGCTGACTGTCCCGACCGTTGCCGACGCCACTTTCCGCCGGGCGGTCGTGGTGGCCTGCATCCTCGGCGCGGTCGCCTTGGTGGCGTCGGTCCCGCTCGGATACGTCACCGCAGCGCTGTTCGGTTGCATCGGTCTCGCGCTGGGCATGCTCAACTCGCGGCTCGTGCAGCTGTCCGTTGTACGGTTCGCGAAACAGGAATCGTCGCGGCCGAAGCGACAGTTCGTCGGATCGGTCGTCGGTCGGCTCGCCCTGATCACATTGCTCGCCCTGAGTCTGGCTCTGTTGTTTCGCCCTGACGGCCTGGGTGTGATCGTCGGCCTGGCGGTCTTCCAGCTGCTCATGATCATTGTCGCCTCGATACCGATGATCAAGGAGCTCAGGGGCTCATGATGATTCTGGCCGCCGAGGAGATCGAGATCGGGGTGCACCCCACGGCGACATTCTTCGGTCTTACCTTCAATCTCGACACCATGCTGGCCACGGTGATCGCCGGCGTCCTCGTTGTCGGCCTCGGACTGTTCGTTCGCGCCCGCGTCACCGCCGGCGTTCCCAGCGGGGCACAGCTGTTTCTCGAAGGCGTCAACGCGCAGGTGCGTCGACAGGTGGAGGACAGCGTCGGGATCAAGACCGCGCCGTTCGTCGTACCGCTGGCGATGACGCTGTTCCTGTTCATCCTCACCGCGAACTGGCTGGCGGTGCTGCCGAGCGAGCACTACGTCCCGCCCCCCACGGCCGACGTCAACCTGACGTTCGCGCTGGCGCTGTTGGTCATCGGGTGGGTGCAGGTGACCGGCATCCGCAAGCGCGGCGCCGGACCGTACTTCAAGCACTTCGCGCAGCCGTACTGGTGGCTGCTCCCGCTCAATCTCATCGAGGAACTCGCCAAGCCGGTGTCCCTGGCACTGCGGTTGTTCGGCAACATCTTCGCCGGCGGAATCATCATCTCCCTGATCGCGGGTCTGCCGGCGTATCTGCTGTGGGCTCCGACGGCCACCTGGAAGTTGTTCGACCTGTTCATCGGGCTGATCCAAGCCTTCATCTTCGCCCTGCTGACCGTCCTGTACTTCGGTTCGGCCACGAGCGAGGAGGGGCACTGACACGAGCAGCTGCTACGTCGTAGTTGGCGTCTCCGGGAACACCCGCAACTTCCGCAGAACGTAAGGAGTGACATGGCTGTAGACAACGAAAGCGTGACCCTCGCCGGCGCCTTTGTCGGTGGTGGCCTTGCCCTGGCCGGCGGCGCCATCGGCGCCGCGATCGGCGACGGCATGGCCGGTGCGGCCACGATCTCCGGCGTGGCTCGTCAGCCCGAGGCCCAGGGCCGGCTGTTCACCATCTTCTTCCTGACCGTCGGTCTCTGTGAGGCTGCGTACTTCATCAACCTCGCCTTCATGGCGCTGTTCGTGTTCGTACTCGGTTAATGGATTCGCTCACCCTGGTCGTCGCAGCCGCCGAAGAGGGGGAAGAAGGGGGCGGCAACTTCCTCGTTCCTAACGGAACATTCCTCTTCGAGCTGCTCGCATTCCTGCTGATCCTGTTCATCCTGGGCTACTTCGTGGTGCCGCCGATCCAGCGCGCCATGCGCGAGCGGCAGAAGATGGTGGAGAAGGGGATCGAGGAGGCGCAGCAGGCGCGCGAACGAGCCGAGGCCGCGCAGCGCGCCCACCGCGAGGAACTCGACGAGGCAAGAGCAGAAGGTGCGAAGATTCGCGAAAAGGCCCGGGCCGAGGCTGATCAGCTCGCGGGCGACAAGCGTCAAGGCGCTCAGCAGCAGGTCGCCGATGTGCAGGAACGCGGCGAGGAAGAGCTCGGTTCCCAGCGGGCCCGCGCCGCCGGTGAATTGCGCGAGCAGGTGGGCGGGCTCGGGTTGACCCTGGCCGGACGAATCCTCGGAACGACAACGGCCGAGGACGAGCAGCTCCGGGCGACCATCGACAGCTTCCTGCGTGATCTCGAGCCGGCGACGGAGAACGACCGTGGAAGGTCCACCCCGGCCGGAGGGGGCAGCGGCTGATGGCCACCCTGATCGCCGAGCTCTTCGCCTTTGCGGTGGTCGTTTTCGTCGTGGTCCGGTACGTCGTCCCTCCCGCGCGACGCGCGATGGCCGCTCAGCAGAAGTCGGTAGCCAAGCAGGTCGATGACGCCAAGCGTTCCCACGAGGAGTTCCAGGCGGCGCAGAGCAACTACGACCAGTCAGTCGAGCAGGCCCGGACCGAAGCGGCCACGGTCCGTGACCGGGCCCGGGCCGAGGCCGACTACATCTCCGACGAGCTGGCCGAGCGGGCTGAAAACGATGTGGCTCGCATCCACCAGCGCGGCGAGGAGCAGCTGGACACGGCACGCAAACAGACTGTCCGCGAGTTGCGCCGAGACGTGGGCCGACTCGCCGTTCAGCTCGCCGGCCGGATCGTCACCCAGGCCCTTACCGACCAGAGTCGGCAAGCTGCGACCGTCGACCGTTTCCTCGACGATCTCGAGAACATGTCCCGGCCGGAGCGCCCCTCGACCGGTACGCCGACGGGCCCTCGGCTCATGCAGGGTGCCAGCCGAGAGTCCCTGTCCGCTGCCCGCGAGCGGCTTGATTCCGAGCTGCGCGACGCGAACGAGGCGTCGGTCACGGCGGTGGGAGACGAACTGTTCGCGGTGGCCGGCCTGCTGGCGCGCGAGCGCACGCTGCTGCGTCACCTGGCCGACCCCGCCATCCCGGACGACGACCGTGCCAGCTTCATCGACAGGACGCTCGGACGGCAGGTCTCCGAGCCGACCCTGTCCACCCTGCGCGAGCTTGTCCGTCGTCGCTGGTCTCGGCCGAGCGACCTGCTTGACGCGGTCGAGGCCCTCGGCCGGGAAGCTCTCCTGTCAGTGGCCGAAGACCAGGGCGGCCTCGACCAGGTCGAGGACGAGGTGTTCCGGTTCGGCCGAATCCTGGACGGCGACACGAAGCTGAACGCGCTGCTGGCCGACTCGAGCGCGACCCCGGATCGGCGCGTCACACTGCTCGACGCCGTGGTGGCGGACCGGGTCCAGCCGACGACGCTGAAGCTGCTTCAGCACGCGGTCCGCGCGCCTCGTGGACGCAGCCTGTACGTCGTACTGGACGAGCTCGCCGCTCTGGTCGCGGCTCGTCGCGAGCGGTCGATCGCGCGGATCACCGCTGCTGCTCCGCTCAGCGAGGCGCAGCAGCAGCGACTCGGCTCCGTGCTTGCGCGGATCTATGACCGCGACGTGTCGCTGCAGGTCGAGCTGGACGAGAGCCTGCTGGGCGGGCTCGTCGTCCAGGTGGGCGAGGACCTGATCGACGGCAGCGTCTCGTCGCAACTCGAGCGAGCCCGACAGGGCCTGCCCCAGTAGCGCTCACCGGTCATCAGTACGGACAGCATGAAACTGGCGCATTCGCGACCGCTCAGTTCTGGCCTCGGGCCGGGTCCTACGAACACAGGACGCTTCTGACGCCGAAAGGACAGTCCATGCCTGCCCTGCTCGACCTCGATCCCCCCGCGCGGCAGATAACGAAGCTGCTGGAGGGCGTTGCCGATGATCAGCTTTCGGCGCCGACGCCCTGCGAGCAGACCAACGTCGCGGGCCTGCTCGACCACCTGATGGGCCTCACGATTGCCTTCACCTACGCCGCGCGGAAATCGAACGCAGCGGTGACCGGCTCCCCACCACCGCAAGCCTCGGCAGACAACCTGGACCCGGATTGGCGCACCCGACTGCCGCTGCGTCTGGACGAGCTCGTCGCCGCCTGGCGCGATCCCGCAGCCTGGGAGGGGATGGCGCAGGCTGGCGGCGTGACTATGCCGGCGGAGATGATGGGGAGCGTCGTAGTGGACGAGTTGGTCCTGCATGGTTGGGATCTTGCCCGCGGCACCGGGCAGGAGTTTGAATGCGACCCGGCAAGCATCGAGGCGGTGTTCGGGTTCACCTCGGCAATGTCCGAACAGGGGCAGGAAGCCAGCCGCGAGGGCCTGTTCCGACCGGTCGTCGAGGTTCCGTCCGACGCGGCGTTGTTCGACCGCGCACTCGGGTTCAGCGGCCGCCACCCGGCGTGGTCGCCGCGCTGAACTGTCAGTTCAGACGGACTGGCCGGCCGCACGCAGTCGAGAGGTAGCCCGCAGCGCCGCCTGTCGTTCCTCCGGGTCCTCGCTGGCCAGGTCGGAGTTGTCCAGGGCCCGCCGCGCGCGTTCGACGTCGATCTCGTCGGCGAACTCGGCGAGCTCGGCCAAGATCGACACGCCCTTCTCGGTGACCGACAGGAAACCGCCGTGTACGGCGACCATGAGCTGCTCGCCACCCTCTTCGTCGATGCGTACGACTCCACCGTCGGCGAGCTGCCCGAGCAGGGGGATGTGGCCCGGCATGACGCCCAACTCGCCCTCGGTGGTCCGCGCCAGCACCAAGGTGGCCTCGCCGGCCCAGATCATGCGCTCGACCGAGACGAGCTCGACGTGCAGGTTTGCCATCCGGGCGCTCCCTTGACTCCTCGGGCGACTGTGATTCTAACTGGCCGGCGAGTGTCACCACTGCGTCGACCCCTGGCAGTCGGATCCGCCTCGACCTGCGACAATCGGGCTGTCGGGTGATGACGCGGCGCCGGTGCGGCGGGTCCGCACCGGATGCGGATCGTCCCCGACCAACGCCGGGTCGGTCGCGTGCTCCTTCGCCGCGGCCGGCCCGGTCCGGGTGGCCGGCCCTCAGCTGTCGTTCTTCTTGGCGTTCTCCTCGAGATCTTCCAGGCCGCCGCGCATGAAGAACGCCTGTTCTGGCAGGTGGTCGTACTCCCCCTCGGTCAACTGCTTGAACGCCTGCAGCGTCTCGGACAGCGGCACGAACGAGCCGGGCTGACCGGTGAAGGCCTCGGCAACGAACATGTTCTGGGAGAGGAACCGCTGGATCCGGCGGGCTCGGCCGACCAGGACCTTGTCCTCCTCACCCAGCTCGTCGATGCCGAGGATGGCGATGATGTCCTGCAGCTCGTTGTAGCGCTGCAGGATCCGCTTGACCTCCTGCGCGATCGCGTAGTGCTCCTCCCCGACGTACTGCGGGTCGAGCAACCGCGAGGTGGAGTCCAGCGGGTCCACGGCCGGGTAGATGCCCTGCTCGGAAATAGGACGGGACAGCACGGTCGTCGCGTCGAGGTGAGCGAAGGTGGTGTGTGGCGCCGGGTCGGTGATGTCGTCGGCGGGGACGTAGATCGCCTGCATGGACGTGATCGAGTGGCCGCGGGTCGAGGTGATCCGCTCCTGCAGCTGCCCCATCTCATCGGCCAGCGTCGGCTGGTAGCCCACCGCCGACGGCATCCGGCCGAGCAGCGTCGAGACCTCCGAGCCGGCCTGGGTGAACCGGAAGATGTTGTCGATGAACAGCAGTACGTCCTGCTTCTGCACGTCGCGGAAATACTCCGCCATGGTCAGCGCGGACAGCGCCACCCGAAGCCGGGTGCCGGGCGGTTCGTCCATCTGACCGAACACGAGCGCGGTCTGCTCGATCACGCCGGACTCGGTCATCTCCAGGAAGAGGTCGTTGCCCTCGCGGGTGCGCTCCCCCACCCCGGCGAACACCGAGACGCCGCCGAACTCCTGCGCGACCCGGCGGATCATCTCCTGGATCAGCACGGTCTTACCGACACCGGCGCCACCGAACAGGCCGATCTTGCCGCCCTGGACGTACGGCGTGAGCAGGTCGAGCACCTTGATGCCGGTCTCCAGCACCTCCGTCTTGCCCTCGAGCTGCTCGAACGGCGGGGGGTTGCGGTGGATCGGCAGCCGCTCGGCGTCGTCGCCGGTGCCGGGGGCGTCCAGGCATTCGCCCAGGGTGTTGAAGACGTGGCCCTTGACTACGTCGCCGACCGGAACGGTCATCGGGCCGCCGGTGTCGGTCACATCGGCACCGCGGACCAAGCCGTCGGTCGGCTGCATCGAGATCGTCCGCACCATGTTGTTGCCGATGTGCTGCGCCACTTCGAGGGTGAGCCGCTTGGACAGACCCTCGAGATCCACGTCGGTCTTGAGGGCGTTGTACAGCTCGGGCATCTCGTCGCGGGGGAACTCCACGTCAACGACCGGCCCGATTACCCGTACGACGCGGCCGGACAGGCCGCTGCTGCTCGAGACGGCCGCGGTAGTTGCCAGCGTGCTCATGAGCACGCCTCCGTCCGGGAGCACACAGCCGGAGCGGACTGGACGGAGGCGTGCGGGGTACTTGTGCTCATTTAGATGTCACTCCCTGCCGCGGACAGCGCGTCGGCGCCGCCGACGATTTCGCTGATCTCCTGGGTGATCTCGGCCTGCCGGGCCTGGTTGGCCTGTCGGACGAGTGTCTTGGCGATCTCATCGGCGTTGTCGGTAGCTGCCTTCATCGCCCGACGACGAGCGGCGGACTCCGACGCGGCCGATTCCAGCAGCGCCGCGTACAAGCGGGTGGTGATGTACTTCGGCAGCAGCGCGTCAAGCAGGGTTTCCGCCTCCGGCTCGAACTCGTATTGCGGCAGCGGACCGTCCGGGGCCTCTTCCTCGGACTCCTCCACGACGAGGGGCACGATCCGGTTCGCCACCGGCACCTGGGTGATCATCGACCGGAACTCGGTGTAGACGATGTGCAACTCGTCCACGCCGACCACGCCGTCGTCTCCGGCCTCATCGCCGAGACCCTGCGTCGCAACCTCGGAGATGTCGTCCTTGCCGGCCGCGAACGCCTTGATCAGGGTTTGGCTCACTTCCCGCGCGTCCTCGTACCGGGGCTGCTCGGAGAAGCCGGTCCAGCTGCCCGCCAGCTCCCGGTTGCGGAAGCGGTAGTACGCCACGCCCTTGCGCCCGATCACGTAGAGCACAGGCTCCTTGCCCTCGCTGCGGATGAGCTGCATCAGCTCCTCGGCGGTGCGAAGGGCGTTGACGCTGTACCCGCCGGCGAGGCCGCGGTCACTCGTCACGACCAGTACGCCGGCCCGGTCCGGGTTCTCCCGCTCGGACAGCATCGGGTGGTCGACGCTGGCCGAGGACGCCAGCGCGGACAGCACCCGGGTGATCTCCTCGGCGTATGGCTTGGAAGCCTCGACCCGGGCCTGCGCCTTGCTGATCCGGGACGCCGCGATGAGTTCCATCGCCTTGGTGATCTTCTTCGTCGACTGGACCGAGCGGATCCGCCGACGGAGGACCCGAAGCTGTGCGGCCACCGGCTAGTTCTTCTTTTTCGGCTTGTAGACGGTGACCTTCTCCTGGCCCTCGTCCTCGGCGTCCATGGTGTCGGCCTCGGCCTCGTTCACCCGCAGCCCCTCCCCGGAGGACGTCTCGAACTGACCCTTGAAGTCGGCGACCGCCTTTTTCAATGACTCCACGGTGTCGTCGGAGAGCTGCTTGGTCTCGGCGATGGTGTCGTAGATGTCCTTGTGCTCACGGCCGACGAAGTCGAGGAACTCGGTCTCGAACCGGCGGACATCGGCGACCGGGACCACATCGAGCTCGCCGGTGGTGCCGGCCCAGATCGAGACGACCTGGCGCTCGACCGGCATCGGGCTGTACTGCGGCTGCTTGAGCAGCTCCACCAGCCGGGAGCCGCGCTCCAGCGCCGCCTTGGACGAGGCGTCCAGGTCCGAGCCGAACGCGGCGAAGGCCTCCAGCTCGCGGTACTGCGCCAGGTCCAGCCGGAGCCGGCCGGCGACCTGACGCAGCGCCCGGACCTGGGCGTTGCCGCCGACGCGGGACACCGAGATGCCCACGTTGATGGCCGGTCGAACGCCGGCGTTGAACAGGTCGCTCTGCAGGTAGATCTGCCCGTCGGTGATCGAGATGACGTTGGTCGGGATGAACGCCGACACGTCGTTGCCCTTCGTCTCGATGATCGGGAGGCCCGTCATCGAGCCGCCGTCGAGGTCGTCGGACAGCTTCGCGCACCGCTCCAACAGCCGCGAGTGCAGGTAGAAGACATCGCCGGGGTAGGCCTCGCGACCCGGCGGGCGGCGCAGCAGCAGGGACACCGCGCGGTAGGCCTCGGCCTGCTTGGACAGGTCGTCGAAGATGATCAGGACGTGCTGGCCAGCGTACATCCAGTATTGGCCGATTGCCGAACCGGTGTACGGCGCGAGGTACTTGAAGCCGGCCGCGTCCGAGGCAGGCGCGGCCACGATCGTGGTGTATTCCAGCGCGCCGGCCTCCTCCAGACCCGCCCGCACGGCCTGGATCGTCGAGCCTTTCTGGCCGATGGCGACGTAGATGCACTTGACCTGCTGCTTCGGGTCCCCGGTCGCCCAGTTGTCCCTCTGGTTGATGATCGTGTCGATCGCAACGGCGGTCTTGCCGGTCTGCCGGTCACCGAGAATGAGCTGCCGCTGGCCGCGGCCGATGGCTGTCATAGCGTCGATCGCCTTGATGCCGGTCTGCAGCGGCTCCTTGACCGGTTGCCGCTCGACGACGGTCGGTGCCTGCAGCTCCAGCGGCCGGCGTTCGTCTGACTCGATCGCGCCGAGTCCGTCGATCGGCTGGCCGAGCGGGTTGACGACGCGCCCGAGGAATGCGTCGCCCACGGGGACGGACAGGATGTTGCCGGTCCGCTTGACCGACTGGCCCTGCTCCAGGCCGGCATAGTCGCCGAGGATGACCGCGCCGATCTCGCGGACGTCGAGGTTGAGCGCGATGCCGAGTACGCCGCCCTCGAACTCCAGCAGTTCGTTGGTCATGGCGCCGGGGAGGCCCTCGACCCGTGCGATGCCGTCGCCGGTCTCGGTGATCGTGCCGACTTCTTCCCGCGTGACGTCGGGTGAGTACGACGAGACGTAGTCCTCGATTGCGCTCCGGATCTCCTCAGAGGAGATCGTCAGCTCCGCCATGGGCGAATCCCTGCTTTCGTTGTCGTGGGCCGGGCCGACGTTATCAGTCAGTCACGCTCAACCGGATGCCGGGCAGCGGCCCACGGAGGGGTTCGCCGGGGCGGGCGGAGCTGCGGAATCGTGCTCACCAGGACAGCCACGACGAGCAGTGCCCCGAGCAGCCACAGCACCCCCGCCGAGACTCCGAAGACCGACATCGCCACCGCTCCGAACGCCAGCACCATGGTCCACAGGTAGAGGATCAGCACCGCCCGCCGGTGCGAATGCCCGATCTCCAGCAGCCGGTGATGAAGATGCAACTTGTCGGCGCTGAACGGCGACCGACCGGCTCGGGCGCGGCGCAGCACCGCCAGCACCAGGTCCACCAGCGGGAACGCGAGCACCGCAAGCGGAACCAGCAGCGGCAGGGTCAGCGGGAGGAGCGAGGTGGCGCTGGCGAAGGTCTGCGGGTCGGCCTTGCCGGTGGCCGACACCGCCGCCGCGGCGAGCATCAGGCCGATCAGCATGGATCCGGAATCGCCCATGAAGATCCGGGCCGGCTGGAAGTTGTGCGGAAGGAAGCCCAGGCAGGACCCGGCCAGTACGGCGGCGATCAGCGTCGGTGCGCTCGCGATGTCGGAGAACCCGGTGCGGGACAGCTGGTAGCTGTAGGCGAAAAAGGCCAGCGCGGCGATGCCGGCGACGCCGGCGAGCAACCCGTCCAGCCCGTCGATGAAGTTCATCGCATTGATGGTCAGGACAGTCAGCAGGACCGTCAGCGGCACCGCGATGTCGTTGCCGAGTGAGACGGTGCCGGCGTCGCCGAACGGGAAGTAGAAGAACGAGATCTGCACGCCGAACAGCACCATCATGCCCGCCGCGGCGATCTGCCCGGTCAGCTTGGTCAGCGCGTCGAGGTTGAACCGGTCGTCGAGCGCCCCGAGCAGGCAGATCACACCGCCGGCCAACAGCACACCGAGGATGTCCTGCGAGTAGACGAACGTGCGCTGGAGGGCCGGCAGCACCGTGGCCACGAACACCGCGGCCAGAATCCCGCCGTACATCGCCAGCCCGCCCAGCCGCGGGGTGGGGATCGCGTGGACGTCGCGGTCACGCGGCTGCGCCATCGCCTGGGTGCGGGTCGCCAGGGCACGCAGCAGCGGAGTCAACAGATAGGTGACGATCGCCGCGACGAGCAGGACGACGGCGAACTCGCGCACCCCGACCCCTACGGGCGCGGGTACGCCGGGCAACGAGCGACGAGAGCGCGAACAGCAGCCGCCAGCTCCTCGGCCGCCGACCCGTCCTCGTCCCGCACCGCCTGACCGATCAGACCGGCCACGTCCTTCATGTCCGGCTCCGTCATCCCCTGGGTGGTCACCGACGGGCTGCCCACCCGGATGCCCGAGGCGACGGACGGCGGCTGCGGGTCGTAAGGGATCGCGTTCTTGTTCAGCACGATGCCGGCCGCGTCGCAGCGGTCCTCCGCCTGCGCGCCGGTAACGTCGATGTCGCGCAGATCGAACAGCGCCAGGTGGGTGTCCGTCCCGCCGGCCACCGGGCGCAACCCCTCGGCGGCCAGCCCGTCGGTAAGCGCCTGCGCGTTGGCGATGACCTGCTTGGCATAGGTCTGGTACGCCGGCCGCTTGCACTCCAGCAGGTTCACCGCCTTGGCCGCGATCGAGTGCATCAGCGGGCCGCCCTGCGTGAACGGGAACACCGCCTTGTCGATCGCCCTTGCGTGCTCGGAGGTGCAGAGGATCGCGCCGCCGCGGGGGCCGCGCAGCACCTTGTGCGTCGTCATGGTCACGACGTCGGCGTACGGGACGGGGCTCGGGATGGCCTTGCCCGCGACCAGGCCGATGAAGTGCGCCGCGTCGACGATCAGAACAGCGCCCACCTCGTCGGCGATCTCGCGGAAAACCGCGAAGTCGATCAGCCGCGGGATCGCCGAGCCACCGCACACGATGACCTTCGGCCGGTGCTCGCGGGCCAGGTCCCGAACCTGGTCGTAGTCGATGTGCTCGGTGTCGCGATGCACGCCGTACGCGATGGCGTTGAACCACTTCCCGGAGAAGGAGACCTTCGTGCCGTGGGTCAGATGCCCCCCGTGCGGGAGCGCCATCCCGAGGATCGTGTCGCCGGGCACGCAAAAGGCGGCGTAGGCCGCGAAGTTGGCGCTGGCGCCGGAGTGCGGCTGCAGGTTGGCGTGTTCGGCGCCGAAGAGGTCCTTGGCACGGGCGATGCCGATCTCCTCGGCCCTGTCCACCTCGGCGCAACCGCCGTAGTAGCGCCGACCGGGGTAACCCTCGGCGTACTTGTTCGACAGCGTCGAGCCCAGGGCGGCAAGGACGGCGGGGGACGTGAAGTTCTCACTCGCGATGAGCTGCAGTCCTCCGCGGGCCCGCTCGAGTTCTGCCAACAGGACGCCGGCGATGTCCGGGTCCTGCTGCTGCAGCGCGTCGAAATCCGGTCCCCAGAAGGGTGTGCTCATGGTGGTCACGGTATCTCCTCGATATCCGGTACGACGTCGCGCAACTCCGCCAGCCCGACGGCGCCGCGGCGCAACAGCCGAGGCGGGGAGACCGTGGCGTCCACGATGGTCGAGGCCACCGCGGCCGCGGTGGGACCGGCATCGAGGTAGACCTGTACGGCGTCGCCGAGCTGCTCACGCGCCTGCGCGATGGTGGTGGCCGGCGGTTCGCCGCTGCGGTTGGCGCTGGACACCGCCAGCGGCCCGGTGCGTTCGAGAAGCTCCAATGCCACCGGATGCAGCGGCATCCGCACCGCGACGGTGCCTTGCGCGTCGCCGAGATCCCAGGCGAGCGTCGGGGCGTGTTGGACGACGAGGGTCAGTCCGCCCGGCCAGAACGCGCGGACCAGCGCACGCACCGGATCCGGGACGGTGGTCATCAGCCCGTCGATCCCGCTCCACGAGCCGACGAGAACAGGCACCGGCATGTCCCTGTCCCGCCCCTTGGCCCGCAGTACGCCGGCCACCGCCTCAGGGGTGAACGCGTCGGCGCCCAGCCCGTAGACGGTGTCCGTCGGCAGGACGACGAGCCGCCCGCCGGCGATCGCGTCGGCGGCCGCGCCGATCCCGCGCCGCCGGCGGTCGGGCTGCCCGCAGTCGAACACCCGCGTCATCCGCCCACCCCCCGGCCGTGATCATGGGGTTTGGCCGGTCCTGACCGGCCAAAGTCCATGATCACCGGCGGGTTGCGGTGGTGAACCGCGGACGGCCATTGAGATCTACATGGTCGAGGACGTCACGGAACCGGCCGTCCGCGGTCACCGCTGCGAGCAGCGCCTCGCCCTGGAGGTCGGCGTGCTCGATGCCGAGGAGCCCGCCCGGTTTGAGCAGCTGGGCAGCCCGGTCGATCAGGCGGCGTACGACGCAGAGCCCGTCCGGTCCTCCGTACAGCGCGAGCGGCGGGTCGTGTTCGGCGACCTCCCGGTCCACGATCGCGTCGTCGGGCACGTACGGTGGATTGGTGAGTACGGCGTCAAGCGTCCCGTCCTGCCCGGCCAGGGTTCGCGGGTCGGCGGCGTCGGCCTGGATCAGGGTGATGCGCCGGTCCCCCGCGGCGGTTCGCGCATCGGCGTTGCGGCCGGCCCAGGCCACCGCCAACTGGTCGAGTTCGACGGCGTAGACCTCGGCATTCGGCAGTTCGTGGGCGATCGACAGGGCGATGGCGCCTGAGCCTGCGCACAGGTCGGCGACCAGGGGCGCGGGATGCGGGCGCAGCCGGTCGATCGCCCACCCGGCCAGCAGCTCGGTCTCTGGGCGCGGCACGAAGACGCCCGGGCCGACGGACAGTTCCAGGTAGCGGAAGCCGGCGACCCCGGTCAGGTGCTGCAGCGGAACCCGGTCGGCGCGCTGCTCAACGAGGACGGTGAACCTGTTCAAGGCGGTCGGGTCCACGCTCGACACGGTCACCAGCGCGGACCGGCGCACGCCAAGTGCGTGGGCGAGCAACTCCTCCGCGTCCACTTGAGGGCTCGCCACACCCGCGTGAGCCAGTCGGCGAGCCGCGTCCGCGACCGCCTCTCGCATCGACTTTGCCTGTCGGCTGGCCGCGGCGGCGGGCGATTTATCCTGTTTGCGGGGCCCCCCGGCAGGCAAAGTGGAGCCAGCGGGGGTCACGAGGCGGCGTTCCCGGCGAGCAGAGCCTCCGTGTCAGCCGCATGCAGCGCGTCGATCACCGCGTCGAGGTCGCCGTCGAGCACCTGGTCAAGGTTGTAGGCCTTGTACCCGACGCGGTGGTCAGCGATCCGGTTCTCCGCGAAGTTGTACGTCCGGATCCGCTCGCTCCGGTCGACGGTGCGGATCTGGCTGCGCCGGGTGTCGTTCTCGGCGGCGTCGGCTTCCTCCTGCGCCGCGGCCAGCATCCGGGCGCGCAGAATCCGCATGGCCTGCTCACGGTTCTGCAGCTGCGACTTCTCGTTCTGGCAGGACACCACGATGCCGGTCGGGACGTGGGTGATCCGCACGGCCGAGTCGGTGGTGTTCACGCTCTGCCCGCCCGGGCCGGAAGATCGGTAGACGTCGATGCGCAGGTCCGCCGGGTCGATCGTCACGTCGACGTCCTCGGCCTCGGGCAGCACCAGTACGCCGGCCGCCGATGTGTGGATGCGCCCTTGCGATTCCGTCACCGGAACCCGCTGCACGCGGTGGACGCCGCCTTCGTACTTCAGCCGTTCCCAGATGCCTTCGGCGCCGCGGCCCTTGATGGCCACGGCGACGTCCTTGAATCCGCCGAGGTCGCTCTCGGTGGCATCGAGCACCTCCGCGCGCCAGCCCCGGCGCTCGGCGTATCGGAGGTACATACGGAGCAGGTCACCGGCAAATAGTGCCGACTCCTCGCCGCCCTCCCCCGCCTTGACCTCGAGGATGACGTCCTTGCCGTCGTGCGGGTCGCTCGGCAGCAGCAGGGTGACCAGCTTCTCCTCCAGGTCGGCGACCTCACCGGCCAGCGTCTCCGCCTCGGCGGCGAAGCTGGCGTCCTCTGCGGACAGCTCACGCGCGGCGGCGAGATCACCGCGAACCTGCTCCAGCCGTCGCGACGTCTCGACGACCTGACCGAGTTCGGCGTACCGGCGGCCGAGTTGCCGCGCACGGGCCTGATCGGCGTGTACGGCGGGATCGGACAGCGTGGTCTCGATCTCGGCGTACTCGGCGAGCAGCTCCGGCAACGCCTCGCTGGTGATCATCGGTGACGTCCTTTGCATGGCAACGGCGCCCGTTCCGACCTTGCTATCAGGATCGGAACGAGCGCCGTGGAGGAGCTACTTGCCGGTGTCGGCGGTCCGCTTGCCGAAGCGGCGCTCGAAGCGGGCCACCCGCCCACCGGTGTCCATGATCTTCTGCTTACCGGTGTAGAAGGGGTGGCAGTTTGAGCAGACGTCCGCGTGCAGGGTGGCGCTCTTGGAGGTGCTGCGGGTGCTGAACGTGTTGCCGCAGCTGCAGGTGACCTGCGTCTCGGTGTACTCGGGGTGGATGTCGGCCTTCACACTGTTGGTCCTCTCGAAGCGGTGACGTCAGTCTCCGACTGTCGTCTTCTGGATCTGCATCAGGAACTCGATGTTGTTCCGAGACTCCTTGACCTTGTTCAATAACAACTCCAGGGCCTGCTGTGATTCCAGGGCATGCAGTACCCGGCGGAGCTTGATGATGATCGCCAACTCCTCCGGCGGGAGCAGGATCTCCTCCTTGCGCGTCCCGGAGGGATCGATGTCGATCGCCGGGAAGATGCGCTTGTCGGCGAGCCTGCGGTCCAGCTTCAGCTCGGCGTTGCCGGTGCCCTTGAACTCCTCGAAGATCACCGTGTCCATCGTCGAGCCGGTTTCCACCAGCGCAGTGGCGAGGATCGTCAGTGAGCCGCCGCCCTCGATGTTGCGGGCAGCTCCCAGGAAGCGCTTGGGCGGGTACAGCGCGGTGGAGTCAACACCACCGGACAGGATCCGCCCGCTCGCCGGGGCCGCGAGGTTGTAGGCGCGGCCGAGCCGGGTGATCGAGTCGAGCAGTACGACGACGTCGTGGCCGAGTTCGACCAGGCGCTTGGCCCGCTCGATCGACAACTCCGCCACCGTGGTGTGGTCCGACGGCGGCCGGTCGAAGGTCGAGGCGATGACCTCACCCTTCACCGAGCGCTGCATGTCGGTGACCTCTTCGGGCCGCTCGTCGACGAGCACGACCATGAGGTGGCACTCGGGGTTGTTCGTGGTGATCGCGTTCGCGATCGCCTGCAGCACCATCGTCTTCCCGGCCTTGGGCGGGCTCACGATCAGCGCCCGCTGGCCCTTGCCGATCGGCATGACCAGGTCGATGATCCGCGTCGTCAAGATGCCCGGCTCGGTCTCCAGCCGCAGTCGCTCCTGCGGATAGAGCGGGGTCAGCTTCGTGAACTCCGGCCGCTGCCGGGCCTGCTCGGGATCCATGCCGTTGACGGTGTCCAGTCGAACGAGCGCGTTGTACTTGTCGCGCTTCTCTCCGTCCCGCGGCTGCTTGACGGCCCCGGTGATCGCGTCGCCGCGGCGCAGGCCGTGCTTGCGGACCTGCGACAACGAGACGTAGACGTCGTTCGGCCCGGTGAGGTAACCCGAAGTCCGGATGAACCCGTAGTTGTCCAGGATGTCCAGGATGCCGGCTACCGGGATCAGGACGTCGTCCTCGCTGACCGTCGGGTCCGGCTCGTTGCCGCCGAAGCGGTCACCGCCCTCTCGGCCGCGACGATTCCGGTCGCGGTAGCGGCCGCGGCGACGCCGGCCGCTACCGTCGAAGTCGTCGTCCCGGCCGTCACCGCGGTTGTCGGTGCGATTGTCGATGCGGGTGTCCGGGCGGTTGTCGGTGCGAGTGTCGTTCCGATTGTCGCCGCGAGTCTCATTGCGGCCGCTGTGGCGGTCGCGGTCCTGACCGCTCTGCCGGTCCTGACCGCTCTGCCGGTCCTGACCGCCCTGCCGATCCTGACCGCCCTGCCGATCCTGACCGCCCTGCCGGTTCTGTCCGGTCTGGCGGTCCTGTCCGGTCTGGCGGTCCTGTCCCTGCCGGTCCTGTCCCTGCCGGTCCTGGCCTGCCCCGTCACGCTCTGCCCGATCGCCGTGGCGGGGACTCTGCCGCTCCCCGCGATCCGACCTGCCGTCACCGTCTGGGCGGCTGTCGGAGCGCGCAGCGCGGCTGTCGCCGTCAATGCGTTCGGTGCGCTCGCGGGCCGGCTGATCCTGCTCGGGTCGCACGACGATCTGCTCGGCCGGGGCCGCCGCAGCGGGCTGCACGGCCGGTTGCCCGGATTCGGGCGATCCGGCTGGGCGGGTGGCGGCCCGGCGCCGGCGCTCGGGAACGGCCGACTCGCTCGGTTGACCCGAGGAGGCCGGCACGGCATCCGAACCGGTCAGCGTCGGCTGCGCCGGCTGAGAAGGCGCAGCGGCGGTGCTCGGCTGGTGCGGCGCAGCACCGTTCTGACTCTGTTGGATGGCAGCGATCAGATCGCTCTTGCGCATCTTGCTGGTGCCGCTGATGCCGAGCGTTCCGGCGAGCTGAGTCAACTCTGCCAGAACCATGCCGGACAATCCTGCGCCGCGGCGGCGCGGTCGAGCCGAGCCAGCCGGGGCGTCCTCGGACGCGGGCGGCGCGGCGGCTTCGGTGCCCGTACGCCGGTCTTCGGCGGCGGGCAGAAGGTGGGTGGTGTCGCTCAAGTGCGGGTCCTTCCCTGCGGCGTTCGGTCCAGACAGACCGGAACGCGAGTGGAACGAAGTGGCCAGAGTGGCCGGGTGTTACAGATCAGCAGCAGGTCGACGAGACGAGCCGGTGAGCCGCACAAACTGATTGCTAGAAGCGGTACGACGAGGGGTAGTCCTCTACGCCGTTGTCGTATTCCGCTGTGGCACGCCCTCGGTGGGCGGCTGACGGGCCAAGCGTAGACGGTGGCCGACGCTGACACAACACGAACGCCTCCCTGCGTGTTCCCCGACCGTCCCTGGGAATCGGCCCGGGCCCATGATCATGCGTGTTGACCTCATGGTCTTGCCGGCAACGGGGTCAGCACGGCGCCGCCGAGATCGACCGCAAGTCGCTGAACGCTCCACCCCGAAGGCACATCCGCGCGGAGGTCTGCGTCGGCAAAGGCCGTCACAGCCGGCCCGGCGCCGGAGACCACGGCCGGGATGCCCCGAGCGCGGAGCCGGGCGACCAGCGCCGCGGTCTCGGGCATCGCCGGCTCCCGGTAGGGCTGATGCAGCCAATCGCGGGTCGACGACAACAGCAACGAAGGATCCGCGGTCAGCGCGTGCACGAGCAGAGCCGCCCGGCCGGCGTTTCGCGCCGCGTCGGTGTGCGGCACGTGATCCGGCAGCAGGCCTCGCGCAGCTTGCGTCGAGAGCGCTTCCGGGGGCACCAGCAGCGTGACCGAGACATCCCGGTGTGGTTCGAGCCGAACAGCCCTGGGTGCGCCGTCCTCGGTCCAGGCGATCGTCAGGCCGCCCAGCAGGCAGGCCGCGACGTTGTCCGGGTGTCCCTCGAGAACCGCGGCGAGCGCGAGTAGCTCACCGTCCGGCAGCAACCCCGCCCCGCCCGGGTGCAGCGCCCGCGCGGCGAGCATGCCGGCGACCACGGCGGCTGCGGACGAGCCCAATCCCCGGCCTTGCGGGATGGCGTTGCGCGCGCGGAGCCGGATACCGGGCGGCTGTCCCCCGAGCCGCTCGGCGACGGTCCGAAGGGCACGCACCACCAGGTGTGACTCGTCTCGAGGGACCTCGGCCGCACCCGCACCCACCACGTCGATGTCGAGCCCCGCGTCGGTGACCTCGACTGTCACCTCGTCGTACAGCTGCAATGCCAGACCGAGCGTGTCGAAGCCGGGGCCGACATTGGCGCTGCTGGCGGGGACGCGTACGCGTACCGCGCTCCAGGCGGCGGTCATCCCGCGTAGTCCAGGCCGAGCGCCTGCGCCGCAGCCTCGGCATCGACGGCGATCGTGATCGGTGCGGGAGCGCCGGAGATCGCCCACTGCGGGTCCTTGAGCCCGTTCCCGGTGACCGTGCACACGACCGTCGAGCCGGCGTCCAGACGGCCCTGCTCGTGCGCCTGCAGCAGCCCGGCCACGCTGGCGGCGCTGGCCGGCTCGACGAAGACCGCCTCGGCCCGGGCGAGCAGCCGGTACGCCGCCAGGATCTGCCGGTCGGTGACCGAGTCGATCAGCCCACCGCTGGCATCGCGAGCGTCCACGGCTCGGGTCCATGACGCCGGGTTCCCGATCCGGATGGCCGTGGCGATCGTGGTCGGTTCGTCCACGACGTGCCCACGCACGATCGGCGCCGCACCACTCGCCTGGAAGCCGAACATCCGGGGCCTCGTCCGGGCTAGGCCGGCCGCGGCATACTCGACATATCCCTTCCAGTACGCCGTGATGTTCCCGGCGTTTCCGACCGGCAGGCAATGCACGGCCGGGGCATCGCCGAGCACGTCGACGATCTCGAACGCCGCCGTCTTCTGACCCTCGATGCGGAACTCGTTCACGCTGTTGACGAGCGACACCGGGTAGTCCTGCGCGAGCTTGGACGCCAGCGCCAGGCAGTCGTCGAAATTGCCGCTGACCTGGAGCAGCTTCGCTCCGTGCGCGAGTGCCTGCGCGAGCTTGCCGAGGGCGATCTTCCCGCTGGGCACCAGGACGGCACAGAGCAGGCCAGCCCGAGCGGCGTAGGCCGCGGCCGAGGCGCTGGTGTTGCCGGTAGACGCGCAGATGACCGCCTTGGCGCCCTCCTCCGCCGCCTTGCTGATCGCCATCGTCATCCCCCGGTCCTTGAAGGAACCGGTCGGGTTGGACCCCTCGACCTTGAGGAACACCTCGCAGCCGGTCCGCTGTGACAACGTCTCGGCTCGCAGCAGCGGCGTCGCGCCCTCCAGCATCGTGACGACCGGAGTGTCGGACCTGACCGGAAGCCGATCGCGGTACTCCTCGATCACCCCTCGCCAGCCCGGCGCCGCCATCAGCGCTCTCCCTCGACCCGCATGACGCTCGTCACGGCACGCACAAAATCCAAGCCTCGAAGGTCCTCGACGGTGGACGACAAGGCACTGTCCGGGGCCACGTGGGTGACGATGACGAGGGTGGCGTCGTCGCCGCGGCCCTCCTGCCGCACCGTGGAGATGCTGACGTCGTGTACGGCGAACGCGGTGGCCACAGCCGCGAGCACGCCGGCCCGGTCCGCCACGTCCATGCTGATGTGGTAGCTCGTGTTCGTCTCCCCCATTGGCTGGATCCGCAGATCGGCGTACGCCGACTCGCCGGGTCCCTGCGTCCCTGCCAACCGGTTCCGGGCGACCGCAACGAGATCTCCCAGTACGGCGCTCGCGGTGGGCGCGCCGCCGGCGCCACGGCCGTAGAACATCAGCTCCCCGGCGGCGTGCGCCTCGACGAAGACCGCGTTAAACGCGTCACTGACCCCGGCCAGGGGATGTGTGCGAGGGATCATGGCCGGGTGCACGCGGACGGACACCGCGTCGGTGTCCACAGTGGACGTCCGCTCGCAGATGGCCAGCAGCTTCACCGTGCAGCCGATCGCTTTGGCGCTGGCCACGTCGGCCGCGGTCACGTCCGCAATGCCCTCGCGGTAGACGTCTGCTGCCGTCACGCGGGTGTGGAACGCCAGGCTGGCCAGGATCGCCGCCTTGGCCGCCGCGTCGAAGCCGTCGACGTCGGCGCTCGGATCGGCTTCGGCGTAACCGAGGGCGCTGGCCTCGTCCAACGCCTCCGAGAAGCCGGCGCCGGTCTCGTCCATCCTGGACAGGATGTAGTTCGTCGTACCGTTGACGATGCCGACGACGCGTCGCAGCCGGTCCCCGGCGAGGGATTCGCGAAGGGGTCGAAGCAGCGGGATGGCGCCCGCCACCGACGCCTCGTAGTACAGGTCGACGCCGGCGTCGCGGGCGGCGGCGTGCAGAGCCGCCCCGTCCTCGGCGAGCAGAGCCTTGTTCGCGGTGACGACGGACTTGCCGCCCTTGATCGCCGTAAGGATCAAGCTGCGAGCCGGCTCGATGCCGCCGATGACCTCGACGACGACATCTACGTCGGCACGTGAGACGAGTTCGACGGCGTCGGTCGTGAGGAGATCCGGCGGTACGTCGGGGTGCCGCTTCGGGCGGCGT
The DNA here is from genome assembly GCA_013812145.1 of Geodermatophilaceae bacterium. GTDB lineage: Bacteria > Actinomycetota > Actinomycetes > Mycobacteriales > Geodermatophilaceae > JACCTY01. The sequence continues at coordinate 23,873 of JACCTY010000019.1, forward strand.
ACGGCCACCCCAGCCAACTCCAGCGGCGCGCCGATCCGGGCGGCCAACTCGGCGGAGTGCTGCTGGAACAGTCGGATCACCTCGCTGCCGACGACGCCGCAGCCGAGCACCGCGACCTTGAGTGTCATCGGCCGACCCCGTCACATCCGCTTTGCCCCCCGAGCGCGCGGACACGCCGCTCGACACGCCGGGTAGATCTGCCGTCAGGGGGCAACGCGCGAGCCGGCCCACGCGTTGCCCCCCGTACGCCGGGACACGCCGCTCGACACGCCGGGAGAATCTGCCCACGGGGGGCAATGCGAATGCCGGCTGCCGTCACGGCCCCCACCTTTGTCCGGAGCACACACCCCGCGGAGTGGACTGAGGCGAGCGGGATCAGCGTCATGAAGCGTCCAGGCGCAGCAGATCGTCCTCGGTCTCCCGCCGGATCAGCACCGTCGACTGTCCGTTGTGGACGGACACGACCGGGGGGCGGGGAGTGTGGTTGTAGTTGCTGGACATCGAGCGGCAGTACGCCCCTGTTCCCGCCACAGCGAGCAGATCGCCTGGGACGATATCGGCCGGGAGCCACGCGTCCCGGACCACGATGTCGCCGCTCTCGCAATGCTTTCCGACCACCCGCGTCAGCATCGGCGCCGCGTCCGATTCCCGCGAGGCCAGGGCGACCGTGTACTCCGCGTCGTACAGGGCGGTCCTGATGTTGTCGCTCATCCCACCGTCGACCGACACGTACGTGCGCAGCCCGTCGACGTCCTTGACCGTGCCCACCGCATACAACGTGACCGTGCCCGGACCGGCGATGGCGCGGCCCGGCTCGACGCTGAGGCGAGGTACGGCGAGCCCACGGCCGCGGCACTCGCGCCGCACGATGGCAGACAGACCGGTCGCGAACGCGCCGGTGTCGATCGGGTCGTCGGCGACGGTGTAGGCGATGCCGAGCCCGCCGCCGAGACCGAGTTCGGGCGGCTCGAGGCCGAGTTCGGCCTTGATGCGGGCCAGCAGGTCGACCAGCCGGTGCGCGGACACCTCGAATGCCTCGGTGTCGAAGATCTGCGAGCCGATGTGGCTGTGCAGGCCGACCAGTTGCAGGCTGCTGAGCTCAGCGACCAGGCGGACCGCCTCGAATGCCTGTCCAGAGGCCAGCGAGAAGCCGAACTTCTGGTCCTCGTGCGCGGTGGCGATGAACTCGTGGGTGTGCGCCTCGACGCCGACGGTCGCGCGAACGAGCACGGCCTGGCGTACCCCGAGGCGGTCGGCGACCTCGGCCAGCCGGTCGATCTCCTGAAAGGAGTCGAGGACGATGCGGCCGACGCCGGCCTTGACCGCGGCCGTGAGTTCGGTCATCGACTTGTTGTTGCCGTGCATGGCGATCCGCCCGGCGGGAACACCGGCACGCAGAGCCACGACCAGTTCGCCGCTCGTGCAGACGTCCAGACCCAGCCCCTCCTCCGCCACCCAGCGCGCTGTCGCCGTACACAGGAACGCCTTGGCGGCGTAGTAGACGTCGGCGCCGGCGAACGCGACCCGATGGTCCCGGCACCGGGCTCGGAAGTCGGCCTCATCCACGACGTACGCCGGAGTGCCGTAGCAAGCGGCCAGCTCGCGGACGTCGAGCCCGCCCAGCCGGATGGCGCCGGCTACGCGTTCGGCTGAGCGGGGCCAGACCTTGGCCGCCAACGCGTTCAGGGACGACGGCGGCGGTCGGAGTCCTTCCGACAGGGTGAGCCCGCCGTGCAGTGGGCCGGCGGGGTGGACCCTCACATCCGGTCCGGAGCGCTGACCCCGAGCAGACCGAGCCCGTTGGCGAGCACGAGGCGGGTCGCTTCGCAGAGCCACAGTCGGGGCACCGCCTCCGGCGACAGCTCCTCATCGCCGCGCGGCAGGATCCGGCAGTCGTCGTAGAAGCGGTGGTACGTCCCGGACAGCTCCTCCAGATAGCGCGCGATCCGGTGCGGCGCTCGCAACTCTGCGGCGGCTGTGACCACCCCCGGAAACTCGCCGAGCGTGCCGAGCAGGTCGGTCTCCCGCTCCGAGCTCAGCCGCGACAGGTCGGCGTCGGCCACGGCCCCCCGGTCGATGCTCGACTCGGCGGCGTTGCGCAGCAACGACGCGATCCGGGCATGCGCATACTGCACGTAGAACACCGGGTTCTCACTGGTCCGGCTGGCCCAGAGGTCCAGGTCGATGTCGATGGCCGAGTCCATCGACGAGCGGACCATCGCGTACCGGCCGGCGTCGACCCCCACGGCCTCGATCAGATCGTCGAGGCTCAGCACGTTGCCGGCGCGTCGCGACAGCCTCCCGCCACGCGCGCTGACCATCTGGCCGATCGGGATCTCCAGAGTCTGATCCGGATCCTCGCCCAGACCGCGCACGAGCGCCCGCATCCGCGGCACGTAGCCGTGGTGGTCGGCGCCCAGGATGATGACGATCCGGTCGAAGCCGCGGTCGCGCTTGTCGACGTAGTACGCCAGGTCCGCGCAGAAATAGGTGGGCCTGCCGTCGCTGCGGACGATCACCCGGTCCTTGTCGTCGCCGAAGTCTGTCGTCCGCAACCAGACCGCGCCTTCGCTTTCGTAGACATGGCCGTGCGCCCGCAGCCGTTCGACGGTCTCCTCGATCCGGCCGAGCCGGTGCAGGTCCCGCTCGTTGAAGTAGACGTCGAAGTGGACGCCGAACTGATCCAGCGAGGACCGGATCCGGCCGAACATCCGCTCGATGCCGTGCACCCTGAACACCTCGAGGGCGTCCTCGCCAGGTTGCTCGAGCACGCCTGGATGGTCGGCCACGACCTGTTCGGCCACCGCCGCGACGTACTCGCCGTGGTAGCCGTCCTCGGGCACCTGCTCGCCCCGCGCGACGGCGTACAGGCTGGCGGCGAACCGGTCGATCTGTGATCCGGCGTCGTTGAAGTAGTACTCCGTCGTGACGTCGGCGGCGCTGGCCTGCAGCAGCCTGGCCATCGCGTCGCCGACCGCCGCCCAGCGGACGTGGGCCAGGTGCAGGTCTCCGGTGGGGTTGGCCGAGACGAACTCCAGATTGATCTTCTGGCCGGCCAGCGCCGTCGTGTGCCCGTACGACGAGCCGGCGGCCACGATGGTCTCGACGAGCGCCCCCTGGGCCGCGCCGTCGAGGGTGATGTTGAGAAATCCGGGACCGGCGACGTCGACGGCTGCGACGCCGGCGCACCGGCGCAGTTGGGTGGCGATGGCCTCGGCGACGTCACGCGGAGGACGCCCGGCCGGCTTCGCGAGTCGCAGCGCGATGTTCGTGGCGTAATCGCCGTGCTCGCGGCTCTTCGGCCGCTCGATGACGGCCTCGGCCGGTACGTCGATGTGCAACTCCCCCGTCTCGACAGCACCGCGGACGGCCTCGAGAACGGCAGCAGCAAGATCAGCCGGAGTCACCCGTCGATCGTACTGAGCCGCAAACGACGTAAAGTCGCAGCAGAATCACCCTCCTCACGCGAAGGCAGCTGCATGGCCAAGGGGTCGTCCCGGCAGGGCTCAGGTACCGGTAAGACGTCGTCGGCCGACAAGTCCCTGCCGTCATCGAAGTCTGCGCCGGCAGCGAAGTCCGCGAGCAAGTCCGTGCCGGCAACGAAGGCAGCCAAGTCTTCATCGGCAACGAAGGCGGCGAGCAAGGCAGTTCCGAAGAGCCGCGGCCGTAAGCCGCCGCCGGTGGTGCTGGCCAAACCCAAGCCGTGGGGTTGGATCGCGGCGGCTGTGGCGGTCGTCGTCTTCGCCGTCGCGGCCATCGGCTACGCCGTCATCCAGGCCAACGAAAAAGCGGCCCTGACCGACCCGGACAACATCGAGGGCCTGCAGACGAAATCCTTCGTGGCCAGCCAGCACATTGACCAGCAGATCGACTATGAGGAGTCCCCGCCGTTCGGGGGCGAGCACGACCTCGAGTGGGCCGACTGCATGGGCACCGTCTATCCGATCCAGATCCGCAACGAGAACGCCGTGCACTCGCTGGAGCACGGCGCGGTCTGGATCACCTACGATCCCGAGCTCCCGCCGGACCAGGTGGACACGCTAGCGGGCCTGGTGCAGGGGGCGCCGTTCACAATGATGAGTCCGTACCCCGGGCTGTCCAGTCCGATCTCGCTGCAGGCGTGGGGAAACCAGCTGTTTGTGGACTCCGCAGATGACCCTCGGATCGAGCAGTTCGTCACCGCGCTCCGGCAGAA
>JACCTY010000039.1 GCA_013812145.1 Geodermatophilaceae bacterium
AGCTCACCGCGGCCCGGCCGTGAGTCAGGGCACCGCACCGCTGTCGGAGCAGACCAAGGCGAACTGGGCCGAGGAGGCGGTTGCCGAGCACGCCGGCGCTGTACAGCTCACCCGCGAAGAGCAGGTGCTGGAACGCATCGACCGGGCTCGGCGCCGAAAGGCCCGCATCAAGGAACCGCGGATCACGATGTCCCACGGCGCCGGTGGCAAGGCCAGCCGAACTCTCACCGAGGCGATCTTCCTCGACGCGCTCAGCAATCCGGTGCTCGAGGAACTCGAGGACGCCGCGTCGCTCACCGTCGGTACGGCGAAACTCGCGTTCACCACCGACTCCTTTGTGGTGTCCCCGCTGTTCTTCCCCGGCGGCAACATCGGTGACCTCGCGGTGAACGGCACGGTCAACGACCTGGCCATGAGCGGTGCCCGGCCGCTGTACCTGTCCGCCGGTTTCATCCTGGAGGAGGGGTTCCCGGTCGATGACCTGCGCACGATCGTCGCCTCGATGGCGGCTGCCGCCGAACGCGCCGGGGTCACCGTCGTCACCGGCGACACGAAGGTGGTTCAGCGGGGCAAGGGTGACGGCTGCTACATCAACACCGCGGGCGTCGGCGTACTGGAAAGAGCGGTGCCGCTCCGGGCGGCCAGCGCGAAGCCGGGCGACGCGGTCCTCGTCTCCGGGCCGATCGGCGAGCACGGTGTCACGATCATGCTGTGTCGCGGAGAGTTGGACATCGAGGCCGATCTGGAGTCCGACACGGCCCCGCTGCACGAGATCGCGGCGGCGCTGCTCGACGCGGTGCCCGGCGTACGGATGATGCGTGACGCGACTCGCGGCGGGGTGGCGACGATCCTCAACGAGGTGGCCATCGCCTCCCAGGTCTCCGTCGTCATCGACGAGGCCGCCATACCGGTCAACCCGATGGTCAACGGCGCCTGTGAGCTGCTCGGCATCGACCCGCTGTACGTCGCCTGTGAGGGCCGGCTGGTCACTGTCGTCGACGGCGACCAGGCCGAGGCCGCGCTGGCCGCACTCGCTGGGCACCCGTTGGGCGCCGGTGCGGCCATCATCGGACGGGTCAAGGATGACCCGCCCGGATTGGTGTTGCTCAAGACCTCGTTCGGCGGCACCAGGATCGTCGATCTGCTCGTGGGAGATCCCCTCCCACGGATCTGCTGATCTCCAGCAACGAAAGGGAGCAAGCGATGAGTGAGAACCAGGGCGGCATGGCCGATCCTCAGGATGTCCCGATGGCCGAGAAGTACGGGACGCACGGGTCACCTGACAGCGACGCAGATCTCGACGCCGAGCTGCGCGAAGGCACGGCCAAGGCTTTCGACGCCGAGAATTCGGCGCCGGCGCCGGGGCCCGGCCGTGAGATCTCCGACGAGGAGCGGGCGGGAGTGTCGGGCACCGACACGACCGCGGAGAGCGCCTTGGGCGTTGGCGAGTCGGTTTCCCGTCGCGGCGAGGACGTCGTCAAGCAGGAGGGTGAGGAGGCAGGAAGGGAGACGGTCGGCTACAAAGACGGGCGGCCGGTCGGCACCGCGGACGAGCGCTCCCGCACCTCGGTCGACCCGTCAGGCAGCGGGTCGGACAGCACCGACAAGGCGACCGGCGAGTAGCTCGGCCCTCTTTCACACCGTCCGAAGGTTTGATCGCTATGGCGGTCAAACCTACGGACGGTGCGAGCACTGAGCGGCGGCGACCGCGGCCTGACCGAGGCTGATCCCACCGTCGTTGCACGGAACCTGCTCATGCGTCAGCACCTGCAGGCCCTCTCGTTCCAGCCCATCGGTGACGAGATCGAGCAGTACGACGTTTTGGAACACCCCACCGGACAGGGCGACGGTGTCCAAGGCGTGCTCGCGGGCCGCCGTGGCCGCTGCCTGCACGGTGGCCGCGGCGAGCCCGCGATGGAAGCGCGCGGCGATGGCGGGCACCCCGACCCCTCGACCCAGATCGTCGACCACGGCCCGGATGAGGTCGCTGCCCAGCAGCAGCCCGTCCCGCGCACCCATCGGGTAGCTGCCCGTCTCGCCCAGGTCGACGCACTGCTCCAGCTCGATCGCGGCCTGCCCCTCGAAGTTCACGTCGTCGCGCACCCCGGTCAGCGCCGCCACCGCGTCGAAGAGCCGCCCGGCGCTGGACGTCATCGGCGCGTTGACCCCGCGCGCGGCCATTGCCAGCACCTGACCCCAGAGCGCCTCGTGCCGGCCGGACACCTCGAGACCTACCGGCAACTCCTCGCCGTATGCCACCTGCAGATGAGCCGCGGCCATTCGCCACGGCGCCCTGATCGCCGCCGCGCCGCCGGGCAGCGGCACCGGCTCGAGGTGTGCGAGCCGGCGAAAGCCGGTCAGGTCCGCGAGCAGGATCTCCCCGCCCCACAGCGTGCCGTCGGTGCCGTAGCCGGTCCCGTCGTACGCCACCCCGACGACCGGGCCGACCTCGCCGTTGTCCGCAAGGCACGAGGCGATGTGCGCGTGGTGGTGCTGTACGCCGATCAGCTCCACATCGACGAGATCCATCGCGTGTTTCGTGGACAGGTACTCCGGATGCAGGTCGTAGGCGACCACCTCGGGCGTGATGTCGAAGAGCATCCCGAAGTGCGCGATGCCGTCGATGAACGAACGCAGCGTTTCGAAGTTCTCCAGGTCGCCGATGTGGTGGGAGACGAACGCCTGCCGGTCACGGGCCAGGCAGAACGTGTTCTTGAGTTCCGCGCCCACCGCCAGCACCGGCCGAGGGCAGGAAAGCGGCAGGGTGATCGGTTCGGGCGTGTAGCCGCGCGAGCGGCGTACCGGCTGGGGGTGACCCCGCACCATGCGGACTACCGAGTCGTCGGTGCGCATCCGGATCGGCCGGTCGTGCAGCAGGAACGCGTCGGCGATCCCGGCCAGCCGCGTGGTGGCCTCGTCGTCGAGGTAGCTGATCGGCTCGTCGGAGACGTTGCCGCTGGTAAGGACGATCGGGCCGCTCACCGCGGCGGCGAGCAGGTGGTGTAGCGGCGTATAGGGCAGCAGAACGCCGACGTGGTCGTTCCCCGGCGCCAGCGCAGCGGCGAGCCGAGCGTCGGGACGGCGCGGCAGCAGCACGATCGGGCGGCGGTGTCCGGCCAGCAGCTCCGCGGCTGCCGGCGTGACATCGCACCACGCGCGGACGCCGTCGAGATCAGAGAGCAGAACGGCGAACGGCTTGTCCTCGCGGTGCTTGCGCGCCCGCAGGGTCGCCACCGCCTCCTCGGATCGGGCGTCCACTGCCAGGTGATAGCCACCGAGTCCCTTCACCGCTATGACCGCACCGGAGAGCAGCAGGTCCGCGGCCGCGTTCACCGGCTCACCGGGCAGCTCCGCGCCGGCGGTGTCCACCAGCCGCAGCCGAGGCCCGCAGGCCGGGCAGCACACCGGCTGGGCGTGGAAGCGTCGGTCCGCCGGGTCGTCGTACTCCCGCCTGCAGTCGGCGCACATCGGGAAGCCGGCCATCGTCGTGGCCGGTCGGTCGTACGGCACGCCGGTGATGATCGTGAAGCGCGGACCGCAGTTCGTGCAGTTGATGAACGGGTACCGATGCCGCCGGTCGGTCGGGTCGGCCAGCTCGGCGAGGCAGTCCACGCACGTCGCGGTGTCGGGCGAGATGAGGGTACGACGGGGTCCGTCGGCGGTGCTCAACTCGATCTCGAAGCCGCCCGCGCCGGTGCCCGGAATCGGCTCGCGGCGCAGCTCGTCGATCCGGGCCAGCGCCGGGGCACCTGACCGGAGGGCCGCGGCGAAGGCGTCCACGACCGCCGGCGGCGCCTCGGCTTCGATCACGACGCCGGCAGCGGTGTTGCGGACGAAGCCGGCCACCGCCAACTCGCGGGCGAGGGTGTAGACGAACGGCCGGAAGCCGACGCCCTGGACGATCCCGTCGACGTGGATGCGGACGCGGACCATCTACCGCAGCGCCAGTTGGGTCAACTCCCACAGCACGTTGTACGTCGTGGTCTGCGCCTCCTGGATGCGATGCACGGAGGCCGACGGTACGACGAAGAGGTGGTCGATGGTGTCCGCCTCGGCCATCCGCCCGCCTTCATAGCCGGCAAAGCCGACCGTGAGCATCCCGCGCCGGTTGGCTTGTTCGAACCCGGCGAGCACGTTGGCCGACCCGCCGCTGGTCGACAGCCCGACGGCGATGTCCACTGCGGTCCCCTGGGCGGCGAGCTGCCGGGCGAAGACCACCTCGAAGCCGATGTCGTTGGACAGCGCGGTGAGTACGGCGACGTCGTTGGTCAGGCTCAGCGCGGGCAGCGCGCGGCCCTCGGTCGCCGGGTTGAGGAACAGCTGAGCGACCGCCTGTGCGTCGCTGCTGCTACCGCCGTTGCCGAACGTGAACAGCCGGGCGCCCGCGGCGAACCGGTCGGCCATGTCCTGCGCGCAGGCGATCAACGCATCGGCGAAGTGCTTGGCCAGCTGCTGACGCAGCTCGACGATCTCGCGGGCCTTGTCAGCGGTGGACTCGCTGACCGCACGGAGCACCGGCTCCACGTCGCTCTGGTCGGCGTACAAAAAGGGGTACAGAGCCTCCATGCTCACGACGAGACCACGGCGATGGCTTCCTTGGCGTGGACGAGGACGGTGTCGCCGACGCCCGCCGTCACCAGGGCGATGCTGACGTGCTCCCTGCTCTGCCCGGTGTCGACCAGCGCGATGTCGTCCTCGAGCAGTTCGACGATGCGCACCGGCACCGCCTGGTCCGAGCAGGTGATGCAGACCTCGCCATAGCACTCCGGAATCTCTGGCGGGATCATCATCGGATCACCTCGGGGCCGAGCAGGCCGGGTTGCTCGAGGAAGACGTGCACGAGTTCCCAGAGCACGTGGTAGACGGTGACGTGTACCTCCTTGACCACGCGCGGGTCGCTGCTGTGCGCCTGGATTACGTGCGCGACCGCTTGACTGGCGGCGATGTCGGGTCCGTCGCCGACTGTCCCGTCGCCGAGCAGCGCGACGGTGAGCAGCCCGAGTTCGTCGGCGGCCACGAGCCCGGCCGCGACGTTGGCGCAGCGCCCGGACGCCGAGATCCCCAGTGCGATGTCCTCGGGGCGGGCGAGCAGCCGCACCTGGGCGGCGAACGTGTCGGTGTAGGCACCGGCGGCGGCCAGCCCGCTGAACAGTGCCGCGTCGTTCGTCAGGGACAGCGCGGGCAGCGCCCGCTTGCCCACGATTACCGGGTGGATGAACTCGACTGCCAGGTGCGCGGCGTCGGTGGCCGCTGCGCCGTTGCCGAAGACGAGCAGCCGTGCGCCGCGGTGGAAGCGAACTGCCATCGCGTGACAGGCGGCGGCTACCGCATCGGCGTCGTCGGCCAACGCCGTACCGGCAGCGACTCGGCGCTCGAAGGCGGCATCCACGGCGGCCCGATCCAGGGACGCGGTCGTACTCACGCAGGCTCCGATGCTTGGTTCACCCGCGCTGCAGGTCGAGGGTTGCCGGGAGCGTCGCGCTCGGGAGCGCTCTTGGCGGCGTATCTCCTCAGGTAGGTCTCCAGCGCCTCGCGGGTGTCAGTGATCGACTTCGCCCACTCCTCCAACTGGGCCCCTCCGATCTCGGTGAGGTGATACGTGCGCCGAGCCGGCCCGGACTCGGACAGCCCCCACGTCGAGCGGACGGCGCCGCTGACCTCCAGCGTATGCAGCGCCCGGTAGACGCTGCCGGGGTCGCCCTCGGCCAGCAAGAAGGAGTCCAGCCGCTCTACGAGCGCGTAGCCATGGTCGGGATGCTCGAGGAGGAGCAGCAGCAGACAAGGCTGCACAAAGTTACGTGGCTTACCATGGCGCATTGTCGGGCCCCCAGCGGGCGACCAGGGCGCCGGTAGCCCCGTTACCGCCCGAACGCCGATAGTTGCACTGCCTCGACAGCCACACAAGTGGAACGCTAGGAGACCTCGTGGCATATCCAGAACAGTTGCTCGCCACCGACGAGAAGGTCGTCAAGCACCTGCACCCGCATTGGATCACGCTGGTCGGCCCGGTGCTCATCCTGTTGGTAGTGGCCGCCGCGGCATCCTTCGGCATCGCGGCGACCCCCGCAGGTGAAGCGCAGACCTGGATCCGGTTGGCCATCCTGATTGCGGCCGCCGTCATCCTCGTGGTGTTCACGCTGGTCCCCGTGCTGCGCTGGGTCACTACCCACTACGTGATCACGAGCCATCGGGTCATGTTCCGGATCGGTGTGCTCAACCGGCAGGGCAAGGACGTGGCCTTTCCCCGGATCACCGACGTCGCCTACCGGCAGTCGCTGTGGGACCGGATCGTCAACGCCGGGACGCTGACGATCGAGTCCGCCGGCGAAGGTCCGGCACAGGTCCTCGACAACGTGCCGAACTCCGACCGGATCCAGCAGCTCATCAATCACCTGGTGGAGGAGGACTCCGATCGTCGGGCCCGGGACGCCGGTCGGCACTACAGCGCCGGGCGCTACGCCGAGCCGCCGCCGGGCGGGCAGGTCGACCTCGGACGCGAGCAGACCGCGCAGCTACGCCCGCCGGACTGAGCGCGCCGGCTTACCGGCCCGGCTGATCACGATTTCCTCGCGGCTTCGACCCGAGCGATGAGCCGCGACAGGTGGGTCTTTCGCCTCGTGAACGTTGACCGGCGCGGCCATCCGAACTCCTTAGTCCGACTTAGTTGGCTCACCGAATGATGAGCAGACGCTCTCCGCGCGGGATCAGTTCGCCGATGACCGGGGAGCCGGGGATCTCACCGGCCAACAGCAGACCGCCGGAGGTCTGCGCGTCGGCCAAGAGCAGTGCCTCGTCCTCGTCGACCGCCGACAGGTCGGTGTGGGGGCGGACCCAGTCCAGGTTGCGCCGGGTGCCGCCGCTGACGTAACCGTCGCGCAGCGCGTCTCTCGCTCCCTGCAGATACGGTACCGCCGCGGCGTCGACAACCGCGGTGACGTTGCTGGCACGGGCGAGTTTGAGCAGGTGGCCGAGCAGGCCGAAGCCCGTCACGTCCGTCCCGGCGACGATCCCGGCGGCGAGCGCCGCCTCCGCCGCGTCGCGGTTGAGCCGGGTCATCGACTCGATCGCCTCGGCGGACACCTCGCCGGTGGACTTGTGCCGGCTGTTGAGTACGCCGACGCCCAACGGTTTGGACAGTGACAGGGCGAGGCCGGCCACGGCGGCATCGTTGCGGATGAGCCGGTCGGGGTCGGCGATACCGGTGACCGCCATGCCGTACTTCGGCTCAGGGTCGTCGACGCTGTGCCCGCCGGCGACATGGCAACCGGCCTCGCGCGCGACGTCCAGCCCGCCGCGCAGGACCTCCCTGGCCAGTTCCATCGGCAGCACGTCGCGGGGCCAGCCGAGCAGGTTGATCGCGACCAGCGGCCGCCCGCCCATCGCATAGACGTCGGACAGCGCGTTGGCGGCCGCGATCCGGCCCCAGTCATACGCATCGTCCACGACGGGAGTGAAGAAGTCGGCGGTCAGCACCACGGCCGTGCCGCCGTCGATGCGCACGACCGCCGCGTCGTCGCCGTCGTCGAGGCCCACGAGGAGTTCCGCGGCGCCGGACGGCGGGTCGGGACTGAGCAGCCCGGCGACGACGGCCTCCAACTCCCCCGGTGGGATCTTGCAGGCACAGCCACCGCCGTGCGCGTACTGCGTGAGCCGATACGTCTGCGTCGCGGTCATGACACCGACGCTACCTGCGTGATCCGGCCTGTTGGCCGACAGTCAGGGCAGCGCCACGACGAGGATCACGACCCAAGCCATCCGAACGACGCCGCCGCGGCAGTCAGGAGCCGGCGCCGGTATCTCCGCGCAGGCCGCACGCGTGACGGCAACCTCGACCGTGCCGGGGCTGGCGGCTCTGAACCTGTTCGACAAGCCGGCGAATGATCCGACGGCCGCGGAGATTCCGTGCCGGTGGCCGGTGAGCTGGGTCTGCTTGCCTGGAATGTGCGGTTCCAGCTCGGCCGAAGGGGCGCGGGCGGTGTCGGAGCGGACCGTGCTCACCGCACAGCCGAGAATTGTCGCGATCGTTGAGTCGGTGCAGTCTTCGTAGAACCTCAACACCAATACAGTGCGCTGCTTCCGCGGCAGTGACGCGAGCGCTTGCCACATCTCGACTCGCTCGAGGATGCATCGGCGAGAGCCTCGCTGGAGGTGTGGTGCCAAAACGCGTACGCGAAACGCGGCAGGGCTCGCCCGCGCGCCGCAACGTATTCGCTGAAGTCCACCCGCAGTTACCCGATCCTCCGATGCAAGGTCCCGACAGTCAGACGCCTCCACGGGCTGTTGGCGCTGCATCTGCGCCGTGAACTCTTCCAGGGCGGCGACTGGCGACGTCACCCGCTCAGGGCATCGCCGAGGGCACCGAAGAGATACAGACCGAGGACGATCAGGGCAATCACGACGGCAAACGCGATCAGCAGCGGAACGAAGACCCAACGCCGGCGAAAGCGCCATCGCGGTTTCACGGCTGCGTCCTGTCTCGGCGGCGTGGGCGGCTCTGGTCGCGAGGACGATCGGTCTTGCAGCCGGGCGGAGACGCTGCTGGCGGCCTTGCGCGCGGCCCTACCGGCGAGCGTGGTGGCCGCCGTCTTCGCCAGCGCCGACAGTTCAGCCAGGTCGAGCCGCTCGACCCGGGTCGCGTGGTCACTGCCGTCGGAGTACTGCGGGAGTGCCCGTGGAGGTGGCACTGACTCGCCGGTGGGGGTGGTCGCCGCCGATTCAAGGGGTCCCTCAGCTTGTTCGGCGGTCATCCGCTGAGCAGGGTCCTTGATCAGGCAGCCCATCAACACCGGCGTGAGTGCTCCAGCGGCGGCCATCGGGGCCGGGGGATCGCTGGTGACCGCAAGCAACGTTGCCATCGCCTCCCCCCGGTCGAACGGTGGCCGACCCTCGACCGCAGTGAACAAGGTCGCTCCCAGCGACCACATGTCAGCCGCTGGCCCAGGCTTCTCATTCCGGGCCCGCTCCGGTGCCATGTAGGGCGGCGACCCCAGCATGATTCCCGTTTCGGTGAGGCCCGAGTCGCCGCTTGAGGTCGCGATGCCGAAATCAGTGAGCCAGGCCCGCCACTCCGCATCGATGAGGACGTTGTCGGGCTTGACGTCGCGGTGCACGATCCCGGCACGATGAGCGGCCTGAAGTGCCCCGAGCAGGTCGATACCAATCCGGGCAACCAGGTGTACCGGCATCGGACCTTGGTCCCGGAGCACCTGGCCAAGCGTCCGGGAGGGGACATGCTCCATGACGATCCACGGTTTGCCGTCCTCTTCGACGACGTCGTGCACGGTGGTCACCCGGGGATGCTCGAAACGCGCGGCGGCTCGCGCCTCCCGCAGCGTCCGCTCCCGAAGCAGACGAAGTTCCTCCTCGGCGGCAGCGGGAAAGGTGACCTCCTTGACCGCTACCTGCCGGCCGAGTACCTCATCAGAGGCGAGCCACACCGTTCCCATCCCGCCGCGCCCCAGTTGCGAGCGCAACGTGTACCGCCCGGCCAGGATCCGGCCGACGCCGGCGGGATCGGCCACCATGGGCGCAGGTTACCCCTCGCTCAGCCCACCGGCCTGGGCCGCAGCGGTAAGCATCGGTGATTCAGCGGAGCGTGACTGGCAGCGACTGACGCAACCACTTAGTTGCCGCCGAGCAGTTGCGTCGCCTTTTCAAGGTGTCCTCGGGTCTGCTCTTCCGGACGCTGCTGCTCCCCCTGCAGTGCGGAGAAGATGAGCAGAAGCCCGGTCGAGGCGGGTATCGCCCATTGCAGCCGCCGAAGCTGGCTAAGGGCCTTGGTGACGTCGCTCGGTGTCTGCTCACTGGGCTCGGTACCTGACTCGATGGGCACGTCCCCGGCGTTGGATACCTTCTGTCCCGCGATTCTGCTGTAGGCGGTCAGGCCCAGCGCGACTCCGGTGAGCGCTGTCTTTACAGCGCTGCTCGCGCCGACGCCGCGTTGGTTGATCACCCGGGCGCGGTTGGCGGCCAGGAGACCGACTCCCCCGAGCAGATGCGCACCGATGGCGCCGGCGTTGACCGGTGTCCAGGCATCCCATCCTGCGTTGGCTACCCGCCCGCGTTGCTTGGGGTCATCGACTACGCCTGCGGCGGCGTTGAGGCCGACTGCCCCCATCAGCGAGCCGCCGAACCAGGCGGCAAGTCCCAGGTCGTGCAGACTGCGTATGAGCGTGTTCCGATTGGACATTGAGATCTCCTCCGACATTGCAGTTGATTCGCTTCACGCCCCGCGGGTGATGTTCGCGGCGGGCGTTGGCTTGCTTCTGCACTGGACTGCCCTGGGCGGGCCGTATCCAAACGCGCTGCACGCAAGCGACGCGGCTGTGGACGGGCGCTCAGCGCAGGCAGACGGTCAGGTTCGACGGGCGGTGTTGGCACTCACCTCGCCCGGAGTCGCCGACGGCTGCTGTTGCCGCCGAGGAGGCTGGGGTGGAGGCTGGGCTAACCGGGCATGGCGCGACCATGGCGCATGCTCTTCCTATCGAAGGTGATCAGGTGACGGACAGCAACACCGCAGACAGCGACCGGACGACCGAGAGCGCTGACATGATCGAGTCCCCGCTGGAAGGTGACCCGGCTGACCTGGCCGGAACCGCGGCGGACGGCACCGCGGACAAGATGCACGACGAGGTCGACCAAATCGCCGAGGACGCCGACACCACCTCGGCCGGCCACGGTCCGGTGCAAGACGATCCTGACAAGAACTGACCACGTCACGGTTTCCAGGGCGGCTGCCGCAGGAGGCGTCTAGACGGTGTGTGCACAGGCGTGTCCAGCCGTGGCAGCGGTCAGCAGCTGTCTCCTGGAAGCGCGTTCGTGCAGGTGGTCCGGTAGATTTCGCGGTGGAGGCGTCAGGGTGCCTGGTGGTCCTCGCGGTCTTCAAAACCG
>JACCTY010000050.1 GCA_013812145.1 Geodermatophilaceae bacterium
GCCACCGCAGCCACCAGTACGGCGGATCTAGCCCGCCCGACGCTACCAACTTTCATTGGGACACCCCCCCTTGGAGAATAGCGTCACTACACATAGCAACACTACCCTTAGGTTGAGTTCGGGGGTAGTCTCGACCTGTGCGGGCAGAGACGCTCAAAGGCCACCTCGACGGGCTCCTGCTCGCGGCGTTGGAGGCCGGCCCGTTGCACGGCTACGGGGTGATCGAGGCGCTGCGGGTCGGCAGCAAGGGCATGTTCGACCTGCCCACCGGCACCGTTTATCCGGCGCTGCACCGCCTCGAGCGGGCCGGTCTGGTGGCGTCGACGTGGTCCACCGGACCCGGTCGACGGCGACGGAGCTACCAGCTCACCGCCGCCGGGATCACCGCGCTGGCCGAACAGCGTGACGGATGGCAAACATTCTCCCGTTCGGTCACCACGCTGCTCAAGGGTCGTGCATGGCCAGCTCCGGCCTGAGCGGCCCCGCCATGGATCCGGCCGTCACGGACCTCCTCGACGACTGGCTCGATCAGTTCGATGCCGCGCTGCTAGCTCCCGGCCGCTTCGGGACCGGATCGTCGAGGAACTGCATGACGGGCTGCTCAGCGCCACAGAACGACATCTGGCGGACGGGGTAGATCCGGTCGGCGCGGCCCGAGCCGCCGTCTGTGAGTTTGGCGATGCGCGCGTGATCGCCGTTGCCTACTCCGGGGAACTGACCGCTCACCGGGCCCGCCGGATCGGCGTCACCTTGGTCGCCTCCGGGCCGCTGGTCGGGCTGGCCTGGCTGGGCGCGCTCGCCCCGCCGGTGTGGCCACCGCGGCCCGGGGTCCTGTTCGCCGTCACTCCGCTGTACTTCCTCGTGCTCGCCGTCGCGGTGCCGACCGCGTTACTTGCGATCGCCGCGACTGGCCCCCTCGGCCGCTGGCTGCCTCGGGATTCCACGGCTCGAGTGGCCGCCACCGTAGCGGCGACAGCATGCGTGGCAGGTGACGCGCTGCTGCTGGCAACCCTCGCACGCACTGCGCTGTCGACCCCCGCAGCACTGGCCTGGCAAACCGGCATACCGGCCGCCGCGGCCGGCATCACCCGGCTCGTCCTCGCCGCCCGGGCCGCACATCAGTTGGCCGCCCCACGACGTCACTCCCCCGCGTGACGACTGCGTTCCTACGGTTTCCGAGCTGAGTGGCAGCAGGTCGCGAGGTTCCTCGCGGCTCGCGAACCACCGCGCACGCTTTACAGGTCACAGCCGCCGGCCCAGCAGTGCGGCGGCCGCGGCCTTGCCTGGAACGCCGGAGATCCCGCCAGTGGGTGCGGTACCGGCGCCGGAGATGATGAGGCCGTCGATCGGCGTCCGGTGGCCGGCCAACCGCCTCGTCGGCCGGAAGAACGCGAGCTGGTCCAGGGAGATGTCGAGCACCATCGGGTGAGCGCCCGGCCAGTTGAGCTGCTCGGCCATGAGCTGCGGCGTACGAATGGACATGCCGACGATCGTGTCCCGGAACCCGGGTGCGTGCCGCTCCATCGCGTCGATCATCCGTTCGGCGAACGGCTCGGCGTGTTGCCGCCAGCCGCCGTCCACTGTGGATGGTGCGCAGGGGCAGGCGAGGTAGACCGTGTGCTGGCCCGGCGGGGCCAGGGTGTCGTCCAGCGCAGACGTCGAAAAGGCGTACGTCGGAACCGGGTCTGGCAGCTCTCCGGCTTCGGCGGCGCGAAAGCCTCGTCCGAGTTCGTCGAGTGTGTCCACGTGGGACTGCAGCCCGTTCCAGTCGCCGTCCCGGGCATTGCGGTACGGCGGCAGTTCCGTTGTCGCGAGATGGACGACCATCTGCACGGCGTTGCCGCGGTGCGCTGCCTCGAGTTCCGCGGCGGCCGCTCCGCGGAGCGGCGGGTCGCAGAGCTCGAGCAAGGCGGTCTTCGGGTCGATCGCCGCGACCACGCAGTCGGCGGGGATCCACTGTCCACTGTGGACTCGGACGCCTCGGGTTCGCCCGCTCGTGTTGCTGATCGAGGTCACTGTCTGTCCGGTGAGGACCGTCCCGCCGTAGGACTCCAGCCTGGCCACGAGGGCGTCGGTGAGCGCCTGCGAACCGCCCTTCGCATGCCACTGGCCGAACCGGTGGTACGCCGCCTGCCACAGGGCGTAGAACGACCCGCCGACCAGGTCGGGGCCGGCGGAGGAGTGGGCGGCGAAGGCGCTGATCGGCCCCCGGGTGAGGTCGCTGCCGAGGTGGGTCCGGAGCAGTCCGCCGTACGGTGCGACAAGCGTGTGCACGAGCCCGCCCGGCCCGCCGAAGCGGCGAACCGCGGTGGCCAGCCGGCCGACCCGGCCGGCCGCGGTGCGGACAGCGCCACCCGCGGTGGACGCCGCAGACATCCCCGCCACCGCGACGTCGACGAGTGGCAGGGACTTGGCCATGAGGTCGGCGTACCGGCGTGCTTCGGCCGGATCGTGCTCGGCGATGCTCGCGACGGTGCGCTCGATGCTGCGATGGAAGCGGACGACCCGCCCGTCGGCGAAGAAGCCGGCCGCGAACGGCTCCATCTCCTGGTAGACCAGGCCTGCTTCGGCCAGCTTCAGCTCGGCTGGGATCGACGTCATGTTGATCATGTTGTGCGCGACCGAGTGGGTGTCGAACCGGAAGCCGGGGACGGTTTCCTCGGTGCGCGAGCCGCCGCCGGCGGCGTCGGCCTGCTCCAGAACGGTGACGTCACAACCCTCGCGAGCCAGATAGCAGGCGGCGACGAGTCCGTTGTGGCCGGCCCCAATCACAACGACCTTCTTCGCGGTGATCATGGGGTTAGGCCGGTCCTGGCCGGTCAAACCCCATGAT
>JACCTY010000056.1 GCA_013812145.1 Geodermatophilaceae bacterium
GCGCAGCACCGGCTGACGCGACGAGTCCGGCGGCCGTCGGTCCGGCGGCCACGGCGCCGGGCAGGTCGTACAGCACCGCGCCGGCGCCGACCATCCGACCATCGGCACCTCCCCGCAGCCGGTCGAGCAGGTCGGCGGGGCTGCCCACGTGTGGTCCCTCGATCCGCTCGCTGTCGGAGTAGATCGCCCAGTAGACCTCGCGGCGGCGAGCGTCTGTCGCGACGACCGTCGTACCCGGCCGTTCGGGCAGGCCCAGCGCCACCGCATCGAGGGAACACACGCCGTACACGGGTACGCCGAGAGCGTCGGCGAGCGCCGCCGCGCTGACCATGCCGACCCGGAGACCGGTGAACGGACCAGGACCGGTGCCGACGACGACGGCGGCGAGAGCTCCGGGGGCGCATCCGACCTCGGCCAGAACTGAGGCAACCGCGGGCGCCACGGTCTCTCCGTGCCGCGGGGGACCGCTCGTGCGACACTCGGCGAGCACCTGGGCGCCCTTCCCTCCGACCTCGACGACACCGACGACGACGCCAGCGGTCGCGGTGTCGAGGGCTAGGGCGAGCACGTACCCGAGGTTAACCTCGACCGAATTCTTCAGTCGCGGGTATGCAGCGAAGGGACGGCTGGCAGACTGCCATCCGAACACCGACACCCTCCGGGAAAGGGATCCACCGTGCGGTTTCCCCACAACACCCGTCTTGCCGGTGCGGCGCTGGCACTGGCGCTCCTCGTCGGCTGCGGAGACACCGTGGGGGGCACGCCCACGCCCCCGGACGGCGGGGCGACCGGTGAGAGCACCGAGCCGACCGAGACCAGTGAGAGTGCCGAGACCACGGAGCCGTCCGAGACCAGCGAGTCCGATCCGGACACCGGGGAACTGGTCTGCGAGGGTGAGAACGTCATCGCCCCGGAGGGCCAGCCGTTCTGCTTCGATCTCCCGCAGGGCTTCCAGCAGGGCGAGATCGACATCGATACCCAGGCCGGGTCCAGCGCGTCGTACACCACCGGCATCCTGCTCAGTGAACTCGACTTGGTCATCTTCAGCGTGTACGAGCTGGACCTGGACTCCGACGACGCGACTGACCAGCAGCTGATCGACGCCCTGGCCGCGCTCATCGACGACCTCGCCGCCCAGGGTTTCGAGTTCACCGACACCGAGCCGCAGTTGCTCGAGGTGGACGGGGCGCGGACGTTCTATTACTCCGGCAGCGACGCGAGCGGACTGCGCAGTGATCTCTACTTCATCTTCCGCGGGCTGATCGAATTGCAGGTCAACTGCCAGTGGGAAACCATGGAGACCGAGGTGCTCGCCGGATGCGAGCAGGTTTTGGACAGCCTGCAAGTCAGCGGTTGATCTCGTCCAGCCGCCGCAGCCAACCAGCTCCGTTGGCGTGCAGGACCGCCGTACGCCGCTCGTCCAGTCCACTGCGGTCGATCAGGACGTGCAGGTGTTCACTCGCGAGGCGATCGGCCAGCCCTTCGCCCCACTCGATGACGGTGACCGAGTCCGCGACGTCGCTGTCCAGGTCGAGGTCGTCGAGTTCGGCGAACCCAGCCAGCCGGTAGGCGTCCACATGGACGAACGGCAGCCTGCCCTCCCGGTGCACTCGAGCCAGTACGAACGTCGGTGAGATGACCCCGGACAAGACGCCGAGGCCGGCGCCGATTCCCTGGGCCAGCACGGTCTTGCCGGCTCCGAGCGGGCCGGTGAGGACCACCACGTCGCCTGGCCGGATGGCGGCGGCGATGCGGCGGCCCAGGTCCCACGTGTCGTTGGCGGTCGGCAACGACACCGTGATCTCGCCGGTCACGGTGCCGTCAGCAGACCAGCCACCGTGCGCAGATCCTCGCGTAAAGCCGCTCTCGGTGCGCCACGCGGCCCGAACCGAAGCGCGGCCGACGGGTGGTATGTCGCCACGAGGCGAGTGCCCGCGTGGTCGTGGACGACACCGCGGGCGGCGGTGAGGGTCATCCGTCGGCCGAGGAACCGCTGCATCGCCGACAGCCCGAGCGTGCAGATCAGCTCCGGTGCCAGCAGGGTGAGCTGCCGGTCCAGCCAGCCACCGCAGTTGGCCACCTCGGCACTGCCCGGCGTCCGGTTCTGCGGCGGGCGGCACTTCACGACGTTGAGAACCGCCACCTGATCGCGCGCCAAGCCGGCCTCGGCTAGCAGCTCGTCGAGCAACCGGCCGGATCGGCCGACAAACGGCCGTCCCGTGCGATCCTCTTCCGCTCCCGGTGCCTCGCCGACGAGGACCAGCCGACTGTCCTCAGGTGCGTCCCCGATGACGACCGTTGATCGGCTGAGGACCAGATCGGGACAGGCCGTGCACCGACGTGCGACAGCGTCGAGTTCTGCCCACGTCTGGCACGACGCGGCCTGTACGGCGACAGCGGCGGCCGCCGCTTCGTGCCGAGTGCTCACGCCCGGCCGCGCCGACGGTGGAGGGACGAGGCCGCCGCATTGGCCAGTAGGGGACGCAACGCCGTGTTGACCGCGTCCGGCTGCTCCAGCATCGCCAGATGCCCGGCTCCCGGTAGAACGACGAGTTTGGCATCGGGCAGCTCCTCGGCCATCGCCTGACTGTGGGACAACGGCGTCAGCCGGTCCGCGTCGCCACACACGATGAGGGTCTGCACCTGCCGCAGGGTCGCCAACGCGCGCACCTTGTCGTACCCCATCAGGGTGCCGAAGAAGTCAGCGATCACCTCGACCGGCGTGGCCGCGATCAGCCCCCCTACGTAGTCGACCAGTGCTGGGCTGACGGTGCGGTCACCGAAGCTGTAGGACTTCGTCAGCCACCACGACAGATCCGAGCCGGTCCGCCGGGTCAGTTCAGCCAGCCGGGGGCGGGCCCGCATTCCGGTGGCGAGCAGCGGCAGCGCGACGAGCTTGAGCGGCGCGAAAACCCGCGGCAGGCCCAGGTCGACGCCGGCCAGGCCGCCGGTCGTCGTGGACAGCAGCGCCACGCCGCGGACCTGCGCACCGAAGAGTTCCGGCCGTTGCTCGGCCAGCGCCATGATCGTCATGCCACCCATCGAATGCCCGACGAGAACGGTCGGTCGATCACCCGCAGCGGTCCCGATCACTGAGTCCAGGTCACGGCCGAGCTGCTCGACGTCACTGGAATCGGAGCGGCCGCGTTGGCTGCGGCCGTGGCTGCGCAGGTCGTAGAACACCAGCCGGACGCCAGGATCCGCCAGCGCCAGCCGCTGATAGTGCCAACTCCCCAGCGCGAGGGTGTAACCGTGGACGAACACGACCACCAGGTCGGCATCAGGTGGACCGACTTCCTCGACGTGTAACCGGATGCCGTCGTCGGTGAAGACGGTGTAAGAACGGGCCGCGGGCAGCGCGCCGAACGGCGTCCCGCCCGAGGCATCGGGTGCCCGGCGCTGGACGCCGACCCGGCGGCGCTGGAC
>JACCTY010000064.1 GCA_013812145.1 Geodermatophilaceae bacterium
CGGTCGCAGCCCGAAGAGCATGCCGTTGGTCTGAAAGACGACGCCGCCGTACAACTGCTCGGGGTCTTTGCGGACGTCCGGGTCGTCCGGGCTGCCCGGTGACTCGGCGGCGACCTGGAAGCCCAGCACATCGGCGTAGGACGCCTTCGATCGCTCCAGGTCGGTGACGGTCAGCCGCACGTGGTGCAGCCCGGTCGTCTCGATCAATCCCATGGTGGCTCTCCTCAGTCGGGTGAGCGCGACGTTACGGTGCCGCGCGGTCCTCGGAACGTCGGCACCCGGTTCTACGCTGCGCGGGTGGCCACAGCAGACGACGTTCGCCGGATCGCGCTGGCCCTGCCGGAGACCCAGCAGAGCGAGGAAGGACCTGCGCGCCGCCGATCCCGAGTTCTTCACGACCGCCCACCACAACGGCTATCCGGCAGTCCTGGTGCGGCTGGCCGCTGTGGACGTTGACGAACTCGCCGAGCTGCTCACCGACGGCTGGCGCTGCCAGGCACCGAAGCCCCTGGTCAAGGAGTTCGAGAACCTCCCGTCGCGATGATCTCGCGATGCAGATCCAACAGGACTGGTACGTCGTCGCGTTCCGCGCGGGCCATCCCGCATTCGGTGCAGATTCCCCATTCGGCCGAAGGAAGGTGACTGTCGACGAGCTGGACCTGTGCGTCGACGGTGCCCGGCTCCTGCTCGGCGGGGTGGTATGGCACGAGCGCGAAGTACAGCTCGGTCTCCGGCGAGACGTTCAGGTCGCGCAGCGGCTCGAAGAACGCCGCGTCGCTACGGTTCTGCGGCACGGTGTAAGCCAGCCAGTTCACGGTCCGCCCGGACGCGGCGACCACCGCGTTCGACACCCGGACCTGGAGGTCCAGTGATTCGGGCTGCTTGAAGTGCTGGTGCTGGTAGTCGCCGTAGCACAGGTGCAGACCGACCGGCACGGCGTCCGGAACGTGGTCGACGCAGCGGACGAGCCGCTCCACGATGCCGTCCAGGGTCTGTGCGGCGGTTCCTTCGAAGCCGCCCTCCAGGATCGCGAACTCGACGGCGACATCCCATTGGACGGCGACCTCGTCGGGTGGCAATGCCGCCAACAGGCGATCCAGGTCGGCGAAGAGGGCGCTTTCGTACGACGGTTCCAGCCGGTCCTGGTCCTCGGGAACCACCCATCCGTTGATCGAGGCAAGCGGGGTGGGGTACTGCACCTGGAACCGGACGGAGGAAGGGATCACGCCCTCGTCCCGTAGCCGGCGGAACGTGGCGTAGGAGTCCTGGTAGACGTCGGCGTACCCGAGGTCGGCCCACCGGACGTCGGCGGGCTCGACGCCGTCGGACAGGCGGACCTTCGGCATCTGCTCATAGCCCTCCGAGGGCGTGTCCATCACACCCGCTTGTTCCAGACCCGGCGTCTGCCAGAACTTCTCGAGCTGGAAGAAGATCCAGTTCTGCCGGCTGCCGGTTTCGCCATCGGGGATCCGGCGCACGCCGGCGGGCACCCTCGCGGCGATCTCGCGCATCACGGTTTCGGTGTCGGGGAGGTTCACGCCTCCGTTGAAGTGGACAGTGGTCGGTGGCATGTGAAGCCCCAATCTCCCCGCACCCTGCATGCTCCTGCGGCAGCGAGTGCTTGGTCAAGAGGCGGACCTCAGTCGCCGCCCACCCAGAACGTGCAGTGCCGCAGACGCTCGACGGCGGTCAAGACCTCGGGCACCTCGATCGCCAGCAGGGCCGGATCGACCTGATCAGCATGCGGTTCTCCGCGGCCGTCGCCGCGCCAGAGGACTACGTGCTGCGGCCGCTTCGGTGGGCCCCACAGCGCAGGCGACACCGGGCCGAACAGCACGATCGAGGGCGTGCCGTACGCGGTAGCCAGGTGCGCCATCCCGGTGTCCCCGCAGATCACCAGGCGGGCGTCGGCCACCAGCGCCGCGAGCTCGGTCAACGATGTCCGGCCGGCCAGTACGCCGTCGGTACCAAGCTCTGCGGCGGCAGCCACCGCACGCGCGAGCGGCAACTCTGCGGCCGACCCGGTCACCACCACCGGTAGCCCCGCCCGCGACAGCCGGGCCGCCACCGCCGCGAAGCGCGACACCGGCCACCGCCGGCTCCCAGACGCGGCGCCCGGGTGCACGACGACCGCGCCAGGCACCGAGGCGGCGCAGCCCGGCCGGGCCAGCGACAGGTCGTCCGGGTGGCACGGCGTACCGAGTCCCTCGGTGACCAGCCGGCACCAGCGCGCCACTTCGTGTTCCTCCGCCCGCCAAGCAGGTCCCGGCACTCCGTCCGCGCCAAACCCGATCAGCCGGCCTGGCGCACGAGCCAGCAGTACGGCGTGGCTCTGCGGACCGCGGCCATGCAGGTTGACCGCGACGTCCACGGCCCCGGCCGGTCCGGCCAACGGATCGAGGCCGCGAGCGGGCAGCACGGTGTCGACCGCGCCGGTCAGCTCCGCCAACGGCCGCAACGCGGCCCCGGTAGCGAGGACCAGCTCGTGCTCGGGCAGCGCGGAGCGGATTCCGCGCAGCGCCGGGACCACCGTGAGCAAGTCACCGAGGCCGAGGGCACGAAGGACCAGGACCCGCGGTCGAGTTTCTACGGCCAGGATCCCTCGATCGAGGGAGCGATGAGGATCTCCCGCAGCTCACAACCAGCCGGTTGCTTGAGCGCGGTCAGGACGACGGCGGCGACGTCGCCGGGCCGGTTCAGCTTCGCGTCCGGACCGGGCTTGTACTGCTCCTCTCGGTCGTCGAAGAAGTGCGTCTGCATGCCACCGGGAAGCAGCAGCGTCACTCCGATCGAGCCCTGCGTCTCGGCGATCAGCGATCTGGTGAAACCGACGATCCCGAACTTCGAGGCGCAGTACGCCGTCGCGTCGCTCAGTGCCCTGACCCCGAGGGTCGAGGCGACCGTGACCACCTTGCCGTGCGAACGCTCCAGGTGCGGCAGCGCCGCCCGGATGACGGCCGCCGTACCGAGCAGATTGACCAGGATGACCCGGTCCCACTCCTCGCCGGGCACGTCCGCGAGCCGACCGCAGCGGTCCGTGCCGGCGGCCGTCACGACGGCGTCGAGCCCGCCGGTCCGCTCGACCGCACGGCGTACCGCGGCCTCCGCCGCCCGCGAGTCGGCCAGGTCGACGATCTCGTGCGGCACGTCGCCCTCCGGTGCGACCCGGTCCAGCACGAACGGCGAGCCACCGTCGGCCTGCACCGCCTCGACGACCGCCGCGCCGAGACCGGACGAACCTCCAGTCACCAGAACTCTCATGCGTGCTTGTCCTCTCTTGTTTGGATCAGGGCGCGGATGAGGCCGGTCGTGGACCGTCCCTCGAGGTAGGGCACCGCAACCGCTTGACCGCCCCAGCTGTGCAGGAGCGCGGCCTCGGGCAGATCCGCGCCGGCGTAGTCGCCGCCTTTGGCCCAGACGTCAGGCCGCAGTCGCTGCAGCACGGCCGCTGGGGTGTCCTCGTCGAAGACCACGACGGCGTCGACACAGCCCAACGCCGCGACGACGCGGGCGCGGTCGACGGCGGGCACGAGCGGGCGGTCGGATCCCTTTAGCCGTCGTACCGAGTCGTCGGAGTTGAGGCAGACCACGAGGCAGTCACCGAGGCTGCGGGCGTGCCGCAACGTCGCGATGTGGCCTGCGTGCAGCAGGTCGAAACAGCCTCCGGTCGCTACCGTCGTACCGCCCGCTGCCCGGACCCGGGCGAGGACCTGCTCGGCTGTCCCGTTCACAGCCGGGCCAGCAGCCGGTACGCCGGACGCCCATCCTGCTGCACCGCCGGCCGCGACGAAGACGGTGGCCGCGCCGACCGCCCCGATGACCGCCTCGGTCAGGACCGCCCCGTCGGCGAGCAGCCCGGCCGCGGTCGCCGCGAAGCGGTCGCCGGCGCCGCAACTGTCACCGCCGGCCACCTGTCCGGCCGGCACGACGAGCGGTGCGCCGCTGCCGTAGGACAGCAGTGCACCGCGGCTGCCGAGGGTGACCGCTACTGCGCCGACCTTCCAGGTCCGGATCAGTTCCTCGGCCTGCCGGCCGATGTCGGTGAGCGACGTACCGGTCCGGCCGGTCGTCTGCGCTGCCTCGCGGGCGTTCGGCGTGACCAGACGTACGCCCTGCACCGGCACCGCTCCGCGGGGGTGCGGGTCCCACACGACCGGCGCCCCCGATCGGAGCGCCGCTCGGACGTCGGGCTGTCCGGTCAGGCCACGGCCATAGTCCGAGACGAGCACCGCACCGGCGGACCGCAACGCCTCCATCGCCTCCGCCGGCAGGGCACCGATGATTGCGCCTACCCGACCGGAATCCAGCCGGACGATCGACTGCCCGTTGACGCGTACCCGCCGCTTGACCGGAGTCTCGCCGTCGATCGGGATCCCGATCAGCCGCACCTGGTTCGACAACAGGGAACGCAACTGCTCCCCACCGGAATCCGCGGCGATCGGAGCGATCAGGACGACCTCCCGGTCGTCCGCGGCGGCCAGAGCGGCGGCTAGTGCTGCCCCGCCGGGGCGGGCCTGCTCGGTGGCGTCCTCGACCACCGGCACCGGCGCGTCTGGACACAGCCGATCCGCCCGGCCGACCAGGTCGACGTCCAGCAAAGCGTCGCCGATGACCACGAGCGGCCTCATCACGCCGGCACCTCCCAGCATTGGGACAAAACGACGTCATTGGAGGTGATTCGGGTCGCTGCACGACCGGAATCACCTCCAATGAGGGCAGCCGCGCGCCTTTTGCTCACCGGCGTACCGCCCGGACAGGGGATGCGCCGGCCATGACGGCAGCGTCGAAGGCCGCGCACAAGACGTGTAGCCCGACCAGGTGCAATTCCTGGACGGTTGCGCCCCATGGCGAGTCCACGGCGATCACGTCGTCGGCGGCGGCAGCCAGCGGGTTCGGGGTCGGCCCGGTGAACGCGAGGACGGTTATGGACAGCGCCCGCGCCCGCCGGGCCGCCGCAACGGCGTTCGGGCTCTGCCCGCTCGTCGACAGCAGGACCAGCACGTCACCCCGCCGGCCGTGCGCCTCGACCTGGCGGGCGAACAGCTCCTCCGGTGGATAGTCGTTCATGATCGCGGTCAGGCTCGACGTCTCCGCGCTCAGGCAGATCGCCGAGTACGGCGGACGGTCGTCGCGGTAGCGCCCGACGAGCTCCGCGGTCAGGTGCTGCGCCTGCGCGGCACTGCCGCCGTTGCCGGCCACCAGGAGCCGGCCGCGGGCAGTGAGCACATCGGCGATGTACGCGCCCCAGGCCTCGGCGGTGCGCACGCAGCCGCCGAACCTACTGACCGCCGCGGTCAAAGCGGCCACGTGCTCGTGCCCGCGCAATGCCGTACAGGGTTGGCTGGCGGCTGTACTCATGAGGTCGGCTCCGTCCGGGAGCACACAACAGGAGCGGACTGGACGGAGCCGACCGGGGTCAGAGTCATGAGGAGGCCTCTGCGACGGAGTATGCGTCGGCGCGCACCGAGCTTCCTGCGGCGGCGACGGCGCGCTCGTACACGGCCTCGCTGTTGGTGGCTACCCGGTCCCAGCTGTACCGGGCCCGCGCCCGGACCAATCCGGCGTTCCCGTAGGTGCGCCGCAGATCCGGGTCGGCGAGCAACCGGTTCAGCGAATCGGCAAGCCGAGCGGGGTTGCGCGGCGGCACCAGCATGCCGGTCCGCCCGTCCACCACCGTGTCCGACAGTCCACCGACGGCGCACGCCACCACCGGGCGGCCACAGGCCATCGCCTCCAGCGGCACGATCCCGAACGGCTCGTACCACGGAACCGCGAGTACGACGTCGGCCGAGCGCAACAGGGCGGGCATCGCGGCTCGCGACACCCGGCCGAGGAAGAGCACCCGCTCGGTGACGCCCCAGACGGCGGCTACCCGCCGCAGTCGCGCCACCTCGGGATCGACGTCCAGGTCCTCGGCGAGCGGGCCCCCGGCCACGACCAGCTCGGCGTCCGGAACCAGCGCCAGCGCCCGGATCGCGTCGTCGACGCCCTTGCGTTCCACCAGCCGGCCCACGATCAGCAGCCGCGGGCCCCGGCGTACCGCGACCGGCCCGTCGGGGCGAAACGCCGATACGTCGACGCCGCAGGGAACGACCGATACCCGGTCACGCGGCAGTCGCATCCGGGTCAACTCGCGCACTTCGTCGGTGCAGGTGGCGATCACGTGCCCGACCTCGCGGCACAACCGGCGCTCGAGTTGCAGCCGGTTCGGCGGGCTGGTGTCCCTGCTGCCCTGGTGACGTCGCTTCACGGCCCCCAGGGCGTGGAACGTGTGAATCAGCGGCACCGCGACCTCCCGGGCGACGGGCACCGAGGCGAGCCCGCTCATCCAGAAGTGCGAGTGCAGGACGTCGACCGGGTTCACCCGCAGCCGGGCGGCAAGGTACGCGCCGAACTGCGGCATGTACGGCAGCAGGGTGTCCTTCGGGACTTCCTTGGGCGGGCCGGCCGGGACGTGCTCCACGACGTACCCACTGGCGGTGACGACCTGAGCCGGGAGGTCTGCGTCGTCCCGCCGGGTGTACACGGTCACCTCGTGGTCTCGCCTGACCAGCGCCTCGGCGAGCGCGGCGACGTGAACGTTCTGGCCGCCGCCGTCGGCCCCGCCGATCGTCGCGAGCGGGCTGGCATGTTCGGACACCATGGCGATCCTCATCGCGCCACCTCCTGCACAAGTCGGTCCCAGTCGGTCAGGAAACGGGACAGTCCATAGCGCTCGACGGCCGCGGCTCGGGCAGCCTTACCGGCCAGCTGCGCCGCTTCCGGGTCGTCGATGAATCGGCGTACGGCGGCGCACAGCCGCTCGGGCCGCACGGACACGCAGCCGGCCTCCGGGGGCACCGCGTCCACCGCCTCGGTGGTGGCGAGGACAACTACCGGCATGCCGAGGTGCATCGCCTCCAGAAGGGACAGGCCCAGCGACGTCCACCGCATCGGATGCACGTAGACCCGGCGGGTGGCGAGCAGCCGGTGCATCCGGTCCTGCCGGACGTTGGGGTGCAGCTCGACGCGGGCCGGATCGAGGCCGTACGCCTCGTGCAACCCGGCTAGCCGCATTCCGATGACGTCCAGCGGCGCGGCTTGCGCCAAGCCGGCGAGCAGGTCCGTGCCGGTGACCCGATCCCGGCGGATCGGCTCGTTGATCACCACGGCGGCCCGCGGAAGTTCGCCGGTCCATCGCTCGCCGGGGTCGACGATGCCGTGTTCGATAACGTGGACCGGCGCCCGCCCGCTGTCCCAGAACAGTGCGTTGAAGTGCGTGACGTGGACGATCGGGATGTCGCGCTGGTCAGCCATCGGATGCCGGGTCGAGGGCACCTCGCCCTTCGGCGTGTTGTGCTCCAGGTAGACGGCTGGCACATCCTTGCCCGGCGTGCGGCCGAGCCAGCGTCGGACGAGGTCGGCCTCGTGCGGGCGTTGCAGCACGACCAGATCGACCGGCTCGTTGCGCAGTTGGCCGGCGGGCACCTCCCGGGCGTTTGCCGGCCAGGTCCAGCTCGTCGCCCGGCCGAGTCCGTCGGGGCCGCGGTCGGCCGTCAGCGGCAGCACGTACTCGTGGCTCCCTTGCACGAACGATGTCGTCCAGGAGCCATGCACGTGCCAGAGCAGGATCCTCACGGCGCATCACCGGCCAGTTTGCCGATTGCGGCGACGACGTCGTCCGCGGTCACCGAGGTCAGGCAGGGGTGTCCCGGAACGGGGCAGACACGCGCGCGGCTGCCGGCGCAGGCGGCGTCCTGGTCACCGAGCAGGACGTGCTCCACGCCGTACGGCGCCCACCGGATCGCCGGCACCGTCGGGGCGAACAAGGACACGACAGGAGTGCCGACCGCGGCGGCGAGATGCGCCGGTCCGGTGTTCCCGACCACCACGGCGGCCGCTCCGGCCAGCAGGGCGGCCATCTCGGCGAACGTCGTGGCGCCGCCGAGGTCGATGCCGCGGTGGCCGGCCACCCGGGCGGTGAGGTCCGCCTCCGACGGCGCTCCGGTGACGACGACCCGCCAGCCACTTCGGCTCAGCGCCTCGACGGCCGCCGCGCACCGCTCGGGCGGCCAGGCGCGGGCGGGGACGGACGCGCCGGGGTGCAGGACAACGTAGGTCGGTTCCAGCCGTGCTGGCGGCAGCGGCCGGCGTACGGCGAGCCGCCCCTCGTCGCCGGCCGGCAGGTCATATCCCGCCGCGCGAGCGAGGGACAGCGCACGCTCCGGCTCCGGCTGGTCGTCGGTGCACTGGTGGCGTACGTCGAGCAGCGACCCGGGATAGTCCGCGCTGATCGCGGCGATGCGGGGGACCCCGGCGAGCCGGAGCAGCAGCGCCAGTGGCAGCGGTGACTGGTGGAACGAGGTGAGGATCAGCGCCTCGTCGATGCCTTCGTCCCTCACCAGGCCGATGAGCCGCTCGGTGTCCTCGATGCCGACCGGATCCGGCTCAGGATCGATCCAGGGGCAGCGCCACTGGAGTACGCGGGTGACGCCGGGCAGCAGCAGGGCGGCATCGGCACCGTGCGGCCCGGCCAGAACCACGACCTCGTCAGCGGCTGCCGCGACCGCTCGGATCGCCGGCCCGGCGAGCAAGACGTCACCGGCGTTGTCCAGCCGCGCGACGAGCACCGAGCGGCTCATCGAGCCGCTCCGATGCGCAGGCGCCGGCCTACCGTGCTGCCCTCCGACAGGTCGGCGGAGCCGCGGGTCACCATGCCGCGCCCAGCAGGACGTCGGCGGCTTCCCGCAGGTCACGCACGGTCCGCGGTGCGGCGGCCACCTCCTCGGCACGGGTCTGCGCTGTCGGCACCAGCAGGGCGATGGCCCCGGCCGACAGCGCCGCCTCGACGTCGGCCCCGATGTCGCCGATGACGACGCAACGCTCCGGCCGGACGTCCAGCCGCTCACAGGCCCGATGGATCATGCCGGGTGCGGGCTTGCGACACCCGCAGCCCTGCTCGGGACCGTGCGGACAGACCTCCCAGGTGCCGAACTCGCCGAGCAGTTCGGCGATCCGAGCATTCACCGCTGCCACGTTGTCCGAGGTCAGCAGGCCGCGGGCGACACCTGACTGGTTGCTCACGACGCCGAGCCGGACGCCGGCGGCGCGGAGCCGGTCGCAGGTCTCCCGGGCGTGCGGCATCAGCTCGACCCGGTTCGGGTCGCCGTTGTACGGGACGTCGACGACGAGTGTGCCGTCCCGGTCGAACAGCACGAGATCGGGCGGGCCCTTCCAGGGCTGCGCACCACGGTGCCGAAGCGCACCGGTCAGCGTGTGCCAGGTCGCCACGACCGGAATTGCCATGCTGGTCAGCACCATCGTCGCGATCTCGTCCCGGGTGCGCGGACCCGGGCGCAGTCGAGCGGCGATGAGCTCGCCGATGCCGGTCCCGGCGGCGACGGTCGCCACCGCGGCGGGCCGCGGCCGTCGCGCCACCACGCAGCTCAGCGCTGCCATCAGGGCCACGGTGACGGCGGCATGACGCCGGCGACGGCCTCGGGGCGCACCGGCGCGTGCTCGCCAGTCCGGGCCGTGCAGCCTGCGCATCAGCATGTCGTCGGCGTTTCCGGCCTGCTGCCCGACGCTGGCCCACCGGCCCGCCGCACGCACCGGATGGGCGCTGCGGCGCTGACCTCGGACAAGCCGCAGACCACGGTCCAGGACTC
The DNA here is from genome assembly GCA_013812145.1 of Geodermatophilaceae bacterium. GTDB lineage: Bacteria > Actinomycetota > Actinomycetes > Mycobacteriales > Geodermatophilaceae > JACCTY01. The sequence goes on from JACCTY010000064.1 coordinate 9,648, forward strand.
GGAGCGCGAGGTCGGCGTCCTCCCGGAAGGCCCGGTGCAAACGCTCGTCGAAGCCGCCGACCGCGGCCAGGACCTCCCGGCGGTAGGCCATGTCAGCGGTGATCCAGCGCGCCGTCGCCAGACCAGCGGTGCCGCGCTCCCAGTCGGTCGGCCGGCGATGGTGCGGAAGGGGCACGTGAACTCGGCCCTGAACCCCAACCACATCGCTGTCTACGCGGATCAGGTCCGCGCGAAGCGCTTGCCACCAGTCGAGGTCCGGCAGGACGTCGTCGTCCAAGAACGCTACCCATTCGGTGCTGGCGTGGCGCCAGCCGACGTTGCGGGCTGCCGCGGGTCCGCGACCACGGCTGCGCTGGAGCTGGACGTCGTGGTCGCCCACGTCCAGCGGTGGGCCGGCGGCCCGGTCGTCCACGACGATCACCTCGGCGGCCCGTGGACCGGTTGCCTGGTCAAGCCGGTTCAAGAGGACCACAAGGCTTGGTCTGCCCAGGGTGGGGATGACGACCGTGACCTCGCTCATGAATGCCAACCGACACATCGGCGTACGACGAAGGGGCCGATCGCGAGCATGTCGACGGGCGCGGACCCGAAGCACTCCAACGCATCCCGCGGGTCGTCGACCATCGGGCGGCCGAGCGTGTTGAGGCTCGTGTTGACCACGACCGGTAGGCCGGTCCGGTCGGCGAACCGCTCCAGCATCCGCGCGACCAGCGGCTCCTTGGCCCGGTCCACCGACTGGATCCGCGCCGTACCGTCGACGTGCACAACGGCGGGGATGCGGTCCCGCCAGTCCGGCGCCACGTCGTGGACGAAGAGCATGTACGGCGAATCCATGGGGCCGCGGCTGAAGATCTCGCCCGCGCGCTCGGCCAGCACCATCGGCGCGACCGGACGGAACTGCTCGCGGCCCTTGACGTCGTTGAGCCGCTCCAGGTTCGCGGCATAGCCGGGGTGGGCCAGCAGCGAGCGGTGGCCGAGCGCGCGCGGGCCGTACTCGCTGCGGCCTTGGAACCAGGCGACCACACCGTTGGCGGCGAGGCAGGCGGCCACGGCGTCGGCGACGTCACGGGGTCGTTCGTAGGCCACCGCCGCGGTGGTCAGCCAGGCTTCGATCTCCTCGTCGGTCCAGCTCCGGCCGAGGTCGGCGCCGGGCATCGGCTGCGTCCGGTCACCCTCCTGGGTGGCGACGTGCAGCGCGCCGCCGAGCGCCGTACCGGCGTCACCGGCGGCCGGCTGGACCCAGACCCGCTCGAACGGTGACTCGGCCGCGATCCGGGTGTTCGCCACGCAGTTCAGCGCCACCCCACCGGCGAGGGTCAGGTCCCGGTCGCCGGTCTGCTCGTGCAGCCAGCCGGTGAGTTCGAGCAGCACCTCCTCCAGCCGCAGCTGAACGCTCGCGGTCAGGTCGGCGTGGTCCTGCGTCCAGGCCTCACCCCTGCCCAGGCGCTTGACCAGGCTGTTCCAGTCGATCGGCTCGGTCCGGAAGCCGCCGTCGCCGGTGCTGTAGACGGCCTCCCGCAGCTCGGCGAGGAACCGCGGCCGGCCGTAGGAGGCCATCGCCATGACCTTGTACTCATCCGAGCTGCGCAGGAAACCGAGGTGCTCGGTCACGTCCTCGTACAGCAGGCCGAGGGAGTGCGGCAGCGCTTGGCTGGCGAGGATCTGCAGCTCACCGTCGTCGTACCGGCCGGCGAGGTGGCTGACCGCTTCGCCCCTGCCATCCAGGACGAGCACGCTGCAGGTGCGGTACGGCGCGGCCAATCCGGCCGACGCGGCGTGCGCCACATGATGCGGCACGAACCGCACCGTCGCCGGGTCGAGGCCGGGCAGCGCGGCGGCGAGGAACCCGGGCGCCTTGGCGGCGTACATGAGCCTGATGTGGTCCCACGGGTCGGTCAAGCCCATCTCGTCCGCGGGGCGGGCGAGCGCGGGATCGAAGGAGTAGGCGACCGCATCGAGCTCGGAGGGATCGAGGCCGGCGTGCGCGAGGCACCAGGCGGCGGACTGCTCGGGGAGCTCCCACGCGCTGAACGGCACCGGACGCTTGCCGTGCTTGCGCCGGCTGAACCGCTCCTCCTCGGCGGCCGCCACCACCTCGCCGTCGACTACCAGCGCCGCCGCCGGGTCGTGGAAGATCGCGTTGATCCCGAGTACCCGCATCGACACGCCCCCTCGAACCGTGACCGGCAATCGGGCCGCTCAGCCCGACCAAAAGGGACATGCCCGGGGGAAGCGGTTCGAAACGCTTCTCGGGAGAACCGTTTCTCTGAGTTACGCCTATCGCCTAGTTGGGCGACCCTACCTCCACTGCCAATGCGGGTGTTTCGGACAAACGGCAGCGCAAACGCCTCACCTGTACACCAGAACGTCATGACCGTCCGTACTCGTGATCGCCGAGGCGGCCAAGCAGCAGCACCTCGGCCAGACAGCATCGCTCGAACATCGCGAGGTGCAGGCTCTCGTTGGGGCCGTGTGCGCGGGTGTCCGGGTCTTCGACGCCGGTGATGAGGATCTCCGCGCCGGGCAGCAGCTCGGCGAACGCGGCGATGAACGGGATCGTCCCGCCGGTGCCGACCTGTACGACCGGTTGTCCCCACGCCTCCTCGAACGCCGCACGTGCCGCGTCGTACGCCGGACCCGAGGTCACGGCCTGGTACGGCGAGGCTGACCCCTTGGGTGTGACCCTCACCTGCGCACCCCATGGAGCTCTCGACTCCAGGTGGGCGACCAGCGCCGCCTGAGCCCGCTCGGCGTCGTCACCGGGGGCCACCCGCAGGCTGATCGAGGCCCGTGCCACCGGGAGCAACGCGGGGGAGGCGTCGGCGACGGTCGGCGCGTCGATGCCGATCACCGTCACCGAAGGCCTGAACCACAGCCGATCGGTCAGCGAGCCGCTGCCGATCAGCCGCACGCCGTCGAGCACGCCGGCATCGGCTCGCAGCTGCGGCTCGGTCAGTTCCGGCCCGTCCGACGTACCGGCGAGCAATCCCTCGACGGCGACGTTGCCGTCGGAGTCGTGCAGCGTTGCCAGCAGGCGGCACAGCGAGGTGAGCGCATCGGGGATCGCCCCGCCGTACATGCCGCTGTGGACCGCGTGGTCCAGGGTCCGGACTTCGACCGTGACGTGGGTGCCGCCGCGCAGGGATGTCGTGAGCGCCGGTACGTCGACGGTCCAGTTCGACGAGTCGGCCAGTACGACGACGTCTGCGTTCAGCCGCTCCCGGTGCGTCGACAGGAACTTGCGCAGGGTGGGCGAGCCGATCTCCTCCTCGCCTTCGACCAGCACGATCACGCCGACCGGCAACTCCTCGCCGTAGGCGCGCAGCGCGGCCAGGTGCAGGGCGATGCCGGCCTTGTCGTCGGAGGCGCCGCGGCCGAACAGCCGGCCGTCCCGCTCTTCGGGCACGAACGGGTCGCTGCGCCAGTCCTGGCGCGCACCGACCGGCTGCACGTCGTGGTGCGCGTACAGCAGCACGGTCGGCGCGCCCGGGGGAGCCGGCCGGCGTCCGACCACGGCCGGCTGACCGCCCTCGACGGTGAGTACCTCGACCTGCAGGCCGGCCTCGCGCAGCAGCCCGGCGACAAGTTCCGCACTCGCCGCCAGGTGCTCGCCGCCGCCGGGATCGGCGGACACCGACGGGATGCGGATCAGGCGCTCCAGGTCGGCCCGTACAGACGGCATGATTGTGCTGACGCGGTCGCGAAACTCCATGCCGCCGGAGGCTACCGAGTCCGGTGTTCGGCAGTGACAACTTCTCCGCCGGTCGGCGACGTCAGCTGGCGTAGAGCTGCAGCTCCGAGACGAAGCGATCGGCGACCTCGATCGTCCGGGACAGTTCAGGGTCGCGGACGATCACCATGCCGTCGGAGATCAGCGTCGCCCGCCAGTCGCGACGGTGGGCGCCCACGGGCAGCAGATCCAGCGCCGCCACCGAGCCGCCACATTCGGCCAGCAGCCGGTCCAGGCCATCGTGTCGGGTGATGTGGCCCGAGCCGACCGCCCGCTTGAAGACGGTGGCCGCGTTGTACCGCCGGTCCAGGTGCTGCGAGATCCGGCCGTGCACCACGGCCTCCGCCCAGCCGGTGAACAGGTCGGCGTCGGTCACGTAGTTCATCAGGTCGACCGTGCGGCCGCCGGGCGGCCGGGCACCGATCTCGCCGAACAGGACCTCGCCGTCGGCCTTGCGGTACCACTCCATGTGGGTGAAGCCGTCGCGGAAGCCCAGCGCGTCGATGACGGCGGCGCCGAGTTCCCGCCCGGCCTGAAGGTCGGGCACCGACAGGTCGCGCAGGGCGATCGTCATCGGGCTGATCCACTCATGCGAGCGCGCCTGCAGCGGCCGGGGGCGGTACCAGCAGATGTTCTCGAACAGGATCCGGCCGTCCGCACAGACCGTGTCGTAGGTGAACTCCTCGGCGTCGATGAACTCCTCGACGCTGACCCGGCGGATGTGCCGGATCATCGGCAGCACGTCGTTCAGCTCGCTGACCGAGTCCACGCGGTAGGTGTCGGCCGAGCCCGCACCGTCGATCGGCTTGACGATCAGCGGGTAGCCGATCCGCTCGGCCGCGGCCCACACCCCGGCCACCGTCTCGGTGCTGTCGTGCCGCGGCGTACGCAGGCCGGCTCGGTCCAGGACCGTCTTCATCAACTCCTTGTCCCGGAACGGTTCGGTCTGCTCCCGGTTGAGACCCGAAAGCCCGAACTCCTCCCGCAGCCGGGCCGCGAGCATCATGTACGGCTCCCACAGGCACTCGACCTGGTCGACGCGGACGTGCTCTGTGAGGTCGCGCACCGTCTGCAGCACCGCCGCCTCGTCGGCGAGTGAACCCACGTGCACGTGATGAGCCAGCGCCTTTCGGGCAGTGTCCGGCAGAGCCGAAACCGGTTGGTCGCCCAGCCCGATCACCGTCGCGCCGACCGTCGCCAGACCGCGGGTGAAGAACGCCATCTCGGCCGGGAAGCCCGGCGAGAGCATCAGCAGGTTCACGTCACCCCTCCAGCCACTTTGCCCGTGGTGTGGCCGCGGGAGCAGCCAGAATGCCCGGTTTGCGGGGCCACCCGACAGGCAAAGTCGCGATGGGGGTGCTCATTCCAGCTCCACCCGTACGCCGTTGATCAGCTGCCGCAACGCCGCTGTCACGACCGGTGTCTCCGCATGCCTGACGGTCACGAACCCGTCACCCTCGTACGCCCCCGACGACAGCCGTCCCGGCTGCGGCAGGCCGACGTCCACGACCAGCGGCCCGATCTCCCGCTGCACGTCCGCCAACCCGTGTACGCCGCTGATCCGGCCGCTGCCCTGACCACGCAGGAACGCCGTACCCACCGCCCATTTTCGGGTCGGCGGGTCGAAGCTGCCGTACACCTGCAGCTGCGCCCACGCGCTGTACAGGTCGAAGTCGTGCGCGAAGTTGAGCATCGAGGAGATCTGCGCGCCGGGCGGGCGGACCGCGACCTCGGAGATCGCAACCGAGCCGTCCGGGCGACGGAACCATTCAAGATGCGTGAACCCGGTGCGCAGCCCCAGCGCTCGGAGGGCGTCCGGTACGACAGCCCGTACCCCGTCGTACTCCGGCCCGTCGATGTGCCGCGGAAAGAGCACCAGCCACTGGATCCAAGGGTTGCGGAGCACCTCCAGCGGAGTCGGGATGTAGTTCGAGATGGAGTGCCAGACAAGTGCGCCGTTCACGAGGACGCTGTCGAAGGAGCCTTCCTCGCCGGTGAGGAACTCCTCCATCATCGCGGTGTTATCGGGCGTCGGCGGAGCGGTCGACAGCCACACCCGCAGTCCGTCGGCGTCGTCGAGCCGGAACGTGCTCTTCGCGCCGGCGCCGGCCGGCGGCTTCACCACGATCGGGAAACCGACCTCGGCGGCGAAGCCGTACGCCGCCTCCGCCGAGTCGGCCAGCCGGTGCCTCGCGCAAGGGACGCCGGCGGCCCGCCAGACCGATTTCATCTGTGCCTTGTCCCGGAAGTTGTACGCCGTGGTCGCGTTCATGCCGTCGATGCCGAGATGCTCGCGGGCCTGCGCGAGCTGCACCTGCAGCTGCTCCAGTACACCGATCAGCCGGCGTACCGGCCCGAGCTGGCCGGACAGGCCCCGGACCGCGCCGACGATCTGACCGGCGTCGAGCCCATCTTCGATCCGCCAGTGGCCGGCAAGTTGCTGCCGCAGCCGAGGCGAGACGTTTTCCGGCGGTTCGCACGTCACGAGCGCCAGTTCGACGCCGGGCAGCCGGGCGGCCGCCTCGACGAAGCGCCCCGTCGTCTCCAGCAGGTACGGCGCGACGAACGCGACAACGGCCATGGCCGTCGGACTCTAGCGCTTGTTGACGTCGACAATTCCTGCGGCTGGATCCCCAACGCCGCACAGCCGGCTGTCCGCGCCCTTTACGCCGCCGAGGGGCAGCAGCATGATGACCGCACACCTTTGTCAGGAAAGGGGCCTCGGTGCCGACCAGGCTGCCAATCATCTACGTTCGGGGCTTCGCCGGCGGTACGGGTGGCATCAACAAGGCTGTAGATGATCCGTTTTACGGCTTCAACCTCGGTTCGACTCACGTCCGGGTCGGGGGCAGCGGGGACCCGATCTTCTACCAGTTCGAGAGCCCCCTGCTCCGCCTGGTCACCGACATGCACTACTCCGTCTTCGTCGAGGGCGGGCAGGAGAACTACCTGGACAGCAAGGCATCCGGGGAGATTCCGGCCGACTCGATTTGGATTCACCGCTTCTACGACAAGTCGGCGAGCACGTGGGAGCGGCGCAAGCAGGATGCCGACACGTCGGAGGATCCCGAGGAGTTTCAGCTCGAGCGAGCCGCCAAGGATCTTCTGCGCCTGGTTGAGAAAGTGTTGGACAAGACCGGAGCACCGCGAGTGCACCTGGTGGCCCACTCGATGGGCGGCCTCATCTGCCGGTCGATGATTCAACGCACCATCCCCGACCGTCCCCCGGCAGACAGCATCCGACCGGGCTTCGGCGTGCTCACCCGGGCCGTCGACTACGTCGACCGGCTGTTCACCTACGGCACGCCTCATGGCGGCATCGAGTTCGGCTTTGGCTTCGGACTGATCGAGGCGCTCCGCGACGAGTTCGGTCTCGGCGGCGGGGACATCTTTGGGCCGGAGCGCATGTACGCCTACCTCACCCCGTCCCGCCTTCGTCAGGACCGTCCGCCCAAGAACTGGGATCCGCGCAACAATCCGGATGAAGACAACTTCCCGACCGAGCGGATCTTCTGTGTCGTCGGAACGAATTCCGAGGACTACGCGGCCGCCCTGGGAATGTCCTCCCGGGCTGTCGGGGTGAAGAGCGACGGACTCGTCCAGATCGAAAATGCTCTGGTCACCGACGCCAACCACGCCTACGTGCATCGCAGCCACAGTGGTCGGTACGGCATGGTGAACTCCGAGGAGGGATACCAGAACCTCATCCGCTTTCTCTTTGGCGACATCAAGATCACCGCGGATCTCGCCGACCTCCGGCTTCCGGACGCCGAAGGTTTGACCTGGCAGGCAGAGACCCGGGTGGCCGTGCGGGGGCTGCCGGTGATCCTGCACGAGCAAGTCGCCGGTCACCACTGCCCGATACTCATCGAGACCCGCCGGCCCGAGGACCCGGCAGACCGGCCGGTCCCGCTGGTGACCAGCTACCTGTGGAGCCAGGCCGCTCGTCAGCACGACCAGATGCGCTACACCCTGCACGTGCGCCTGCTCTCGCTCCAGGAGAACCGCGGCATCTTCTTCTGGCGAGACCATATCGAGCAGAGCACCGACTTCGACGACGTTCTCGTCATCGACGTCGAGCAACGTCCGACCGGCGTCGTCGGCTGGGCCAAGTGGGCCTCGGAGATCGACGTGCCTCTTCGTGACTATCAACCCAGCGGGGACCCGCTGGTCGACCACGATGACCGGGCGGGGGCGTGGTCAACCAGAGTCCCGCTGCCCGTGAGCGGTCGGTTCCTGGGGGAGAAGGCAGCCGTAGTCCTCCGGGGTTCGCCCGCATGAGCGGCCGATGTCTGCGGAACAGGTCCGAATCTGGCGGTGCGTAAGTGATGAAGATCAGGCGACGGCTGCATGGGCAGTATTGGTCACAACGGTCCTCCTGCTAGCGCTCAGCCGCGTCATCGCTGTGGCGGTCGGTGCTCTGGGCCTCGGTCGCGGCCACCGCCTCCGCCGCATTGGCTACCCTGCTGAAGCCGGGCGCGCTCGAGTACCTGCCGGATGTCCAGACTCCACTCGGGCTCGAGCAGGCCGGTTCGGCGCTGAGCCTCATCGCGCGAGTCGCGCTCGTAGTTTTGTCGCGGCCTTGTTGGCAGCGACGGGCTCGTTGGTCGTTCGGTGGCGAGGCGCCCTCGGCGTGGAGCGCCAGCAACTGAAGTGGCTGGCCTATGCGGCAGGCATGCTCGTCATCGTTCAGCTCGGCGGCTCGTTTCTTCCTCGTGCAGTGTTTCTGCCGGCGATTTATCTTGCGGTCCTCCTGTTTCCGGTCGCCACCGGGATCGCGGTTGTGCGCTACCGGCTGTGCGGAATCGACCGAGTCATCAACCGCATGGGTCTACGGCCTGCTCACCGCTCTACTCGGCGCTGTGTACGCTGCCGTCGTTCTGACCATCGGCCAGCTGTACGTCGGAATCGACGCCAAGACCCCAGGGTGGGTGGTCGCCGGCGCCACCCTTGCCGTGGCGGCCCCCTTTCAGCCTGCTCGAAGGCGTATCCAGCGCGCGGTCGATCGGCGTGTCAACCGCACCCGGTTCGACGCCGCCAGGACGGCCGAGGCCTTCACCGCCCGCCTGCGGGACGTGATCGACCTGGACACCATGTCGGCTGAGTTCCTGGCAGTCGTCGATCGAACCATGCAGCCAACTCAGGCTTCGCTGTGGCTGCGGCCGACCGCACGGGCACGAGCTCTGCATTCGGAACTCGAAGCCGATTCCTGGATCATCGGCTCCGGCGGACGCGGACTGGGAGGTTTGCAGCGCGCGGCAACATCGGTACCTCCGCATGCCGGGGCCCGGCTATACGTCGAGGTCGACGATCTCGAGCAGACGCTAGTCAAGGTGGAGGCCTACGGCGGACGTGTCGAGCGTCGGCGTACAGAGCTGGGGGGCGACGACCGCTGGTACGCGACGGTGCTGGACCCGACCGGCGTCACCCTCGGACTGTGGACGCAGAACCCCCGATCTTGACTAGGCCACGGCCAAATCGCGTGATTGGATGCGGATCTGGTCACCTGGCGACCGGATCCGCATCCAATGATGCTGCGCGGGCGATTGAGGCGCCGAGGGGCCGGGGTGGTCGCTGCCTGGATAGCATCCCGGCCATGAACGTCGTACTCGTCGAGCCGTTCTTCCCGCGAAACCAACGCCAGTTCGCGCGAGCACTGGCCGAGGCCGGTGCCACCGTCATCGGCGTCGGCGAGACCCCCGTCTACGGGCTGGACGACCAACTCAAGGGCTGGCTCACGCACTACGAGCAGGTCTCGTCGGTCACCAACGTCGAGGCGATGACAAGCACCATCCACTCGATCCAAGGCCAGGTATGGGTCGACCGGCTCGAGGCCACCGTCGAGGCGCACACGATGGCCGCGGCCAAGGTGCGCGAAGCCTGCGGCATCCCGGGCACGTCGGTGCGTACGGCGTGGCTGTGCCGGGACAAGCCCTCGATGAAGCAGGCACTGCGAGAGGCCGGCGTACCCACCGCTCGGTCGATCGCCGCCGGGACCGCCGCCGAGGCACACGCCTTCGCGGCCGAGGTCGGCTTCCCGCTGATCCTCAAGCCGCGCAGCGGCGCCGGCGCCGCTGACACGATACGAGTCGATGACGACGACCAGCTGAACAAGGCGCTGCTCAGCTACGGCCGGCAGGGTGTCGGCTCGATCGCGGCGGAGGAGTTCGTCGAGGGCCACGAGGGTTTCTACGACACCCTCACCGTCGACGGTGAGGTGGCGTTGGACTTCGTCTCGCACTACTACCCGAACGTCCTGGAGGCGATGCGGACGCGGTGGATCTCCCCGCAGTTCGTCACCACCAACCGGGTCGATGCGGCCCCGGAGTACGCCGAACTGCGGGACATGGGACGGCGGGTCAGCGCCGCGCTCGGCATCGGCACGTCAGCGACGCACCTGGAGTGGTTCTTCGGTCCCAAGGGCCTGAAGTTCTCCGAGATCGGCTGCCGGCCCCCCGGCGTCGGCGCCTGGGATCTGTACTCGGCCGCCAACGACATCGACCTCTATCGCGAGTGGGCGAACGCGATCGTGCACGGACGGGTCACCGCCACCCCGTCCCGGCGCTTCGCCAGTGGCATCGTCGCGCTGCGACCCGAGGCCGACGGGCGGGTGCACGGCTACAGCGGGGTCGAGCAGCTGCAGCAACAGTTCGGTGAATGGGTGATCGACGCACACCTGCCGAACGTCAACTCACCGACCCAGCCGGTCGAGGCGGGTTACATGGCCAACGCCTACGTACGGATGCGACACCCCGACTACGACACGCTGCGCGGAATGCTCGACACGGTCGGACGCACCCTGCACGTGCACGCCGCGTGAGGCGCCGCACCGTGCGGCGGGCAGCGTGAGGCCCGCCGACGCACTTCCCGCCACGGAGGCGGCGTGAAGATCGTCCTGCTGGGCCCACAGCGCACTCCGGCGCTGGATGCCGTGGTCCAATCGATGGACCTCGACGGCCGGTTCGCCACGATCACCGCCGGCTGGCAGGAGCGCGAACCGGACGACGAGGAACTCGACGATCAGCTCGACGGCCGCAGCGTCAACCTCTCCTTGTATGCGAGGTGGCTCGACGTGCAAGAGCGCGACCGGGAGTACGCCGACGCCGACCGCCGCCTGCGCGAGGTTCTCGACGACGCGCAGCAGCTGTATCTCCTGCGGCTGGACCACGCACTGCGGGCGGTGTACGACATCCAACGCCGCAACGGAAGCGGCCAACTGCACGCCGACACGGTGACCGAGGCAATCGAGGCGGTCCGTGCCCTCGACGAGCAGCACCTGGCCAGGATCAGCGACGTCCACGAAGAGTTCTACGACCGCTGGCCACCGCACGACCGGCCGGTGATCGCCCAACACCGCGCAGCCGTCGCCCGCCTGCTGCACGACACGGCGGCGCTGGTCGTACCGGGCGGGCACGTCGGGGTGCTGGTGACGGCCATGCACCTGTTCAACGTGGCGGCATCGCTCGACGCGCCGGTGATCGCCTGGTCGGCCGGCGCGATGGCCCTGACCGATCGGATCGTGCTCTTCCACGACCGCTCGGTGCACGGACCGGGCAACGCCGAGGTCTACGGGCGGGGGTTGAGCCTGTTGCGCGCCGTCGTACCGCTACCGCATGCCAGCGGGCGGCTGCTGCTCGACGACACCGCACGGATGTCGGTGTTCGCGCGGCGGTTCGCCCCGGCTCACTGCGTGCTGCTCGAGGCCGGGACGCGGGTCGCCACCGACAGCGAGGGTGCTTGTCCGGTCGGGACCCGGGTGCTGTCCGAAGACGGCCGGGTCGTCGTACTGGCGGCGGCATGACCGCCACCCGGCCGGAGGCTCGCTCGTGACCACCACAACGGAACCGGTGGTCGGCCGCAAGCTCGCCATCGACCGGCTGCGCGAACGACGGACTCTTGACGAGGCAGCCGTCGACCGGTTCCTCGGCCGGCACGAGATCCCCATCGTCGAGGGCGCGCGTTGCACGTTCGTCCACCGGGGGAGGGCCGACGAGGTCCAGCTGATCCACCGGACCGTCGGCCTGCCCCAGCACCTTCCGCTGGCCCGGATCGAGGACACCGACCTCTGGTACGTCGTGGTGGAGCTCCCGGAAGGCTCCCGGTTCGAGTACCAGCTGGAGGTCGCCATCGGCGGGCACCGCAACCGCTTCAACGATCCGCTGAACCATCGGTTGGCGCACAGCCCGATGGGAAGCACGTCGGTGTGCTACGCCCGGGGGTACCAGATCTCCGAGTGGACCCAACCGCATCCGGAGTCGCGGCCGGGTGAACTCGTCGAGCTCGTCGTACCGAGCCGGTCGCTGCGCCGGGACACCCATGTCTCGCTGTACCTGCCGGCGCGGTATCGGCGCTCGGCGCGGTACCCGCTGCTCGTCGTGCACGACGGTGACGACTACCTGCACTACGCCTCGATGAAGACAGTCCTGGACAACCTCATCCACCGCCTCGACGTCGCAGAGACGATCGTCGCGTTCGTCAACCCGGGCGACCGCCTCGTCGAGTACGCCAACTCGGCCGCACACGCGCGCTACCTGAGCACCGAACTCGTCCCGTCGTTGGAGGCTGACTTCCCGCTGGTCGGGACCCGGGGTGGCCGCTGCCTGATGGGGTCGAGCTTCGGTGCGGTCGCGGCGCTTTCTACGGCGTACCGGTATCCGGAGTTCTGCGCCTCG
>JACCTY010000065.1 GCA_013812145.1 Geodermatophilaceae bacterium
GGTCGAGGCTGCGGTAGCCGCCGAGGCCGGCCGCCGCCGCCGGGCCCGCCTCGTCACGTCCGTTGCGACGCTCGCCGCCGCGGCCGCGCTCATCGTCGTCGCGGTGTTCGGGATCACGACGTTCACCGAACGTACGCCGGACGCACCGGTGCCCGAGCAGGTCGCCGTACAGGTCGACACCTCGCTCACCGACGTCACGGCCACCGCCGGGCTGATCGCGCACACGTGGGGAACCGAGATCAAGCTGCAGACGGCCGGACTCGAACTCGGTGCCGATTATCGGGCACTCGTGCGCAGCGCCGATGGCGAGCAGGTTCCGGCCGGGCAGTTCGTCGGCACCGGACCGGACACGATCAACTGCAATCTGCAGACGTCGGTGCTGCGCGAGGATGCAACCGGATTCATGATTCTCGACGACCAGGACCAGGTGGTCATCAGCAGCGACTTCTAGCGGGCAGGAGCCGGTGCGCCTGTGCGCAGTTCCCCGTCGTGCATCGACAGGATGCGGTCGGCGTACCCCCACGTCTCGGGGTTGTGGGTGGCGATCAGGCAGACCGAGCCGGTGCCGATCAACTGACGGAACGCGGTGAAGATGACTTCGGTCCAGTGCGCGTCCTGGTGCGCGGTCGGCTCGTCGGCCAGCACGATCTTCGGGCGCAGCAGCAACGCGCGTGCGACGCAACAGCGCTGCTGCTCACCCAGCGAGGCCTGCCTCGGGTAGCGGTCGGCCAGGTGGGCGATACCGACCGAGGTCATGAGCTCGTGGGCCGCCTTTCCGCCGCGGTCGGCCTGCCCGGCCAGCCGGCCGGGTAGCGACACGTTCTCGCCCACCGTCAGATCCTCCAGCAGGCCTAGGGCCTGCGGGATGAGCGCGAGTTCGCCCCACGACAAGTCCTCCGCGTGCCGCCCGGCCAGCTCACCGCCCCAGGCGAGGGCACCGGCGTCGGCGCGTTCCCAGCCGCACAGCACGTTGAGCAACGTGGACTTGCCCGACCCCGACGGTCCGACCAGGGCGACCAGCTCGCCCGGGCGCAAGGACAGGTCCACCTCGCGCAGCGCATGCACCCGCTCGGCATTTCGTCGGTAGGTCTTGGTCAGCCCGCGACCGGCGACGACGATGACACCGACATTCACCATGACTCCACGACCGTGCCGTGCTCCAGCCGCAGCAGATGGTCCGACGCGGCGACAACCGCCGGATCGTGCGAGGACAGGATGAACGCAACGCCTTCCTCGCGCAGGTCATGCACCGCTTGCAGCACCCGCTCGGCAGAGGCGCTGTCCAGCTCCGCCGTCGGCTCATCGGCGACGACGATCGCCGGGTGGCCGATCACCGCGCAGGCCACCGCGACCCGCTGCTGCTCGCCACCTGACAGTTGCACCGGCCTGTGGCTGGCTCGCTGCTCCAAGCCGAGGGTGCGCAACAACCGGTCGATCTCCTCCGCACCCGGCCGCTGCCCGCGCAGTCGCGCGGCCAGCTTCATCTGGTCGACGACAGTGAGGTACTCGATGAGGTTGTCGATCGGATTCTGGAACACGTACGCGACCGACGTACGCCGGAGCGCGCGGCGGCCCCGTGGGCCGAGCCCGGCGACCTCCGTCCCCGCGATGAGCACGGAGCCGTCGCTGGGCCGGTCCACGCACGCCAGGATGCGCAGCAACGAGGACTTGCCCGATCCCGACGGGCCGACGATCGACGTCACCCGGGCGCTCGGGAAGTCCTTGTCGACATCGGCGAGCGCCAACACCTCCTCGTCCGCGGTCCGGTAGACCTTGCGCACCCCCCGGCACATCGCCGCGGGCATCTCGTAGAGGTCGGTGTCCAGGCCAGGTGCGTCGAACCAGTCGTCGTCAAAGCCGCCGCCGGGCGCGGCGTGTCTAGGAGCCAAGTCGGAGCACCTCCGCCATGTCGGCGCGGCTGGCCGCGCGTTGGGCGTACGCCGCCGTGAGCAGGGCCACGGCCAGCGTGGCCGCCGCCGCGGCGATCACCGTGATGGCCGGGACAGTGAGCAACGGTCCGGGCGGACGGGTCGGGTCGATCTCCAGCATCCGGTAGACGACCAGCACAGCGGACCAGGCCAGCGCCCCGCCAACCACGAACGCCAGCCCCAGCAGCAAGGTCAGCTCAAGGATGAGCGAGCGCAGGTGGGAGGCCGGTTTCAGGCCCATCCGGCGGGCCAGAGCGTAGGACGCCACCCGAGTTCGTTGCCGCGTTTCCAAGTACAGCAAGAGGCCGCCGATGGCCACCGCGCCGACAAAGGCGGCCAGCGCCTGCAGGTAGCCGAAGGTCCAGCTGACCGACAGGAAGTTGGCCACCCGGAAGACGGTGTCGGTGCTCTGCACCCGCAACACCCGGATCTCCTCCGGCAGCGCCTCGCGCACGTCGGCTTCGGTGGACGTCGACCAGATCTCGGTGAACCTGCCCGCCGTACGGTCTATCTCGCCGAGTTCGTCGGCCCGCACGATGAGCATCGGATCCGGCGTCCGCCGCCCGGGGAAGGTGTCCGCGCGTCCAACGACGTCCATGTCCACGTCGCGCATCCCGAGCGCGACGGTGGGGTTCTCGCCGCTGATGCCCATGGAGATCGCGTTCACCCCCGGGGAACCGTCGTCGGCTGACAGCGCACCGACCAGCTCCGCCAGCGGCGTGGCGGCGAACCGGTCGTCCCAGTACGCGTAGTCGGGGAAGGTCGCGGGGTCGATGGCGAGGACCGTGACGTCCTGCCCGTCGGTACTGCCGTAGGGGTAGCGGGCGACGATCGTGCCGAGCCGGTCGAGGGCCGCCGATCCTGCGGGGCGGTCGACGGAGATCACGGCGATGTCGCTGCCGACCACGACGCCGGCCTTTGCCTCGAGGGTGTACTCGGTAGTTCCGGTCAGCGCCGAGCCGTAGACGAGGACGCCGATCGGCATGCTGACCGCTGCCAGCAGACCGGCGCTGATCAGCCGGGACGCGGCGACCCGACTCACCGCGAGGTACGGCGCGGGCCTCCACCGCCCGGCCCTGCGGCGCAGCAGCGGCAGTACGGCGGCCAGCAACCGGACAATGAGGATGGCCGAACCCGCGAGGAAGAGCAGGGGGAAGGAGACCAGCAGCAGATTGACCCGCGCGACGTTCTTCTCGATGACGACGCCGTCGCCGCGGCGCAGCTGCAACCACGACGCCAGCGCGGCGGCGAGCAGCAGCAGCTCCCACGGCAGCAGGCTGGCCCAGGACCGCTTGACCCCGATCGTGCGCTCGGTTGCCCCGCGTGCCCGCAGCCCGGCAACGCTGGCCAGCAGGACCATCCCGACCACCAGACCGAGCGCCGCGGTCAGCCCCGCCTGCGCGGGTGCGCTCGCGTCCACGACCGGGCTGGGACCGAGTGCCTTGATCAGCCAGCGGGCCAGCAACCAGCCCAGCACCGTACCGGCAATCGCCGGAATCGCGAGTTCCAGGGCGGCCTTGCCGGCCAACGCAACCGGACCTACCCCCCGGCTGGACAGCAGTCGCACCTCGCGAACACGCCGATCCGCCCAGTAGCTGCCGGCAGCTGCGACCAGGAGCAGCGCCAGAATGCTGCCGCCCAGCGCGATCGGGATCACCGGACCTCGAAGTCCGTCGGTGATGAGCGTCGTACGGTCGACCATCTCGGGGAGCAGGCCGGTGTCGCCCCGGCGATCAAAGCGATTCTCGATCCCTGACGCCGCAAAGGCTCGATCCCGCTGGTCGACGATGACCCGGGCCTCGGTCAGGGTGAGGCCGTCGGTCTCGATCGGCGAGACCCAGGTGTGGAGCAGCGGGACGAACGAAGCCGCGCTGACCTCCTCGGCCACGGCCGTGGTGGTTGCGATGACCAGGCCGGGTGGCGGGGGGTCCACCGACGCCTCGTTCAGGAAAAGGGTCGTGTAGGAGCACCAGTACGGCCGGACCGGGCTCTCGTTGAAGAGGTCGTCGTAGACGCCGACGACCGGGACGGCGGTCGTGTCGATCAGAACGGTGTCGCCGGCAGTCAAGTTGAGCCGCTCCGCGGTGCCGCCCGGAAGCAGCAGACCGTCACCCGGGACGCGGGAGAGAACCGAGATCTGCTCCTGCACTCCGTCCCGATAGAACAAGTGCGTCAGCGTGTTGCCGCCGCCGTTGCTCATCGGGACGCTGCCGTCGGAGTCCACGACCTGGTACGGGGCGGCGAGGCCCACGTCGGTCAGGGCCTGCGACGCGCGAATGGTGCCCGGATCGACTGGCAGTGGTTCGTTGCTGATGCCGCCGAAGCGTCTGCCGGGCCCGATGTCCTGCAACACCGGGTAGGCCGCATCGTCGCATTCGGCGGCGAGTTGAACGCGCAGGGATTCCGACGCCGCGGAGGACAGGAACAGTGCGGCGGAGGAACTGGCACAGGCAAGGATGGCGGCGGCGCCCACCACGGCCAGGATCACCGCCGGTTGCCCGAAGGAGAGCAGCGGCGCGCGAGTCCAGGGTGGCAGCAGCAGTACACCACCGCGGCGGCGTGGCGGCGTTCCGGCCTGCGTCCGACCTCGGGTAGCCGGCCGGGTCGGCTCGAGCAACGTCACCCGGGAACCCTAAGGGAGTCCATCAGCACGGACGTGGCCTCGTATCCGGATCGTTGCGACCGCTGAGTCACTGCGCCAGCACGGCTGCGGCGAGAAATGCTGCCGGATCGTTGATTTCCGGTTGGTCGCTCGCTGGGATCGGCAGAGAATCGTCGGATGTCCGCTGCGCTGATCGCCCGCGACATCGGGGTGGCCCGCGGCTCCGTACCGGTGTTGTCGGGGGTCTCCGTCTCGGTGCACGCCGGCGTGCGGCTGGCCGTGGTCGGCCCGAACGGCGTGGGCAAGACGACCCTGCTCAGGGTGCTCGCCGGCGAGCTGGTTCCGGACGAGGGTTCGGTGCGGCTGCTCCCACCGTCCGGCGTAGTCATCCACGTCGCGCAGGAGCTTTCGATCCGGCCGGGGGAGACGGTGCTGGACTACCTCGGCCGCAGCTCCGGCGTCGCCGTGCGCGAGAGCGCGATGTCGGCCGCCGCCGAGGCGCTCGGCGAGGGGCAGGCGCATCCGGTGGCCGCCGGCGACTCGTACGACGCGGCATTCCAATCGTGGCTGGTTGCCGGCGGCGCCGATTTCGCCGAGCGGGCTGCCGAGATCTGCGACCGGCTCGGGCTGCATGTCGACGTGGCGACCCGCGGTACCGAACGGCTCTCCGGCGGGCAGTCCGCCCGGCTGCGGCTCGCGTCGGCGCTGGTCAGTCGCCCCGACGTACTGCTGCTCGACGAGCCCACCAACGACCTGGACCTGGCCGGCCTGACCGCCCTGGAGTCGCTGGTGATGTCGACCTCGGCCGGCGTCGTGCTGGTGTCTCACGACCGGGAGTTTCTCGGGCGGACGGTGACCGGCGTGGTCGAGATCGACGAGTTCACCCGGATGTCGTCGGCGTACGCCGGTGGCTGGCAGTCCTATCTGGAGGAACGCGCCGCCGTCCGTGCTCGCGCTGAGCAAGAGTACGACCAGTACGCCGAGCTGCGTGCCGATCTGGTGCGGCGGGCGCGTCGGCAGCGGGAGTGGGCGCGGACAGGCGCGGCGCGGTCGGGGAACCCGGCGCGGGAGCCGGACAAGCACATCAGGTTCCGCGAGGTTCAGCGGGCGCAACGGACCGGCGCCAAGGCGGCGGCGACGGATGCCGCCTTGGAACGGCTGGCGGCGGTTGAGGAACCGCGGGAAGAATGGGAGCTTCGGCTGCACATTGCCTCGGCTGGACGCGGCAGCGATCTCGTGTTCGCCCTCCGAGATGCGGTCGTTGAACGAGGCGACGTCCGACTCGGCCCGCTGGACTTGTCGGTGTACGCCGGCGAGCGGATTCGTCTCGTCGGCCCGAACGGCTCCGGCAAGTCGACCCTCATCGAGGCACTGCTCGGACGTCTCCCGCTCCGGTCCGGCACGGCGTACCAGGGGCCGGGTGTCGTCGTCGGCGAGATGGAGCAGACCCGATCGGTCCTGCGCGGCACCGAGCCCGTACTCGATGTCGTGCGCGGGCTCACCGGTGCGGACGTGGGGGAGACCCGGACGCTGCTTGCCAAGTTCCGGGTCGGACCGGATGTCGTGCTGCGTCCCGCGGATTCGCTGTCTCCCGGTGAGCGGACCCGGGTGGGACTGGCGCTGTTCCAGGCTCGCCGCGTCACCTGCCTGGTGCTCGACGAGCCGACAAACCATCTGGATCTGCCGGCCATCGAGCAGCTGGAGCAGGCTCTGGACGGCTACGACGGCACCCTGCTGCTCGTCACGCACGACCGCCGGCTCGCATCGTCGGTCCGGCTCAACCGCGACATCGACGTCTTGTCGCTGCGAGCATGATCCGGCTCGTCGTCAGCGACCCGGCGGATCCGCGGCTGGACGACTTCCGGGATCTGACGGTCGCCGATCGTCGGCCAGATCGTCCTGGTGGCCGGGGAGCGGTGATCGCCGAGGGTGTCGTCGTCGTCCGCCGGCTGCTCGGCTCGCCGTACCGGATCCGTGCCGTTCTCGGGGTGGCGGCGCGCATTAACGACCTGCTTCCTGACCTGTCCACTGTGGACGTTTCGGCGTACGTAGTAACGCCGCAGGTGATGTCCGACGTCGTCGGCTTCCATCTCAACCGGGGCGTGCTCGCGGTGGCGGACCGGGGCAGCCCTCCTCAGGTGGAGGAGCTCCTCGCCGGGGACCGGTTGCTGATCCTGGAGGGGATCAACGATCACGAGAACCTGGGCGCGCTGTTCCGCAATGCAGCCGCCCTGGGTGTCGACGCGGTGCTGCTCGGCCACCGGTGTGCGGACCCGCTGTACCGTCGCTCGGTGCGGGTGTCGATGGGCCACGTTCTCCGGCTGCCGTTCGCGACGCTGCCGCGATGGCCGGACGACCTGAGAGCGGTCAGGGCCGCCGGGCACAGCGTTCTTGCCCTGACGCCCCGTACCGGGGCGGTGCCGTTGCCCGAGGTCGATCCGACGCGGCACCCTCGTGCAGCTCTGTTGGTCGGTGCGGAGGGGCCGGGCCTGAGCGAAGGAGCGCTGGCGGCTGCCGACGTACAGGTCCAGATTCCGATGGCCGCGGGCGTCGACTCGCTCAACGTCGCGATCGCCGCGGCGATCGCCTGCTATCACCTGGGCAGCCGGTGACCCGACGGATCGAGGTACCGGCGGAGCGGCTCGCCGGCTGGTACGACCGGTTCGCCGACCACAACGGTGAGCTGGCGTGGGAGGCCCGGCCGGACAGCGTCACGGTGCGCGCGGCGAACGGGGCGACGGCCGTGTGCACGGTCCCGTTCGCACCGCTGATGGGCGATCCGGCTGCGCCGTACGCCGGGCTGGTCGAGCATGCCCTGCTCGACCGACGGGTCGGAGTACTGCTCGTCCGCAAGGGCGGCTATGCCGCAGGTGTGTTCGTCGGACCGGACCTGGTCGCCTCGAAGGTCGGCTCGCGATTGGTTCAAGGCCGCGCAGCCGCCGGCGGCTCATCCCAGCAGCGGTTCGCCCGCCGCCGGGAGAACCAGGCCAGGCAGGCCTACGCCGCGGCGGCGGACTGCGCGGCGCGGGTGCTGCTGCCCGAGGTGGCCACGCTCGACGCGGTAGTGCTCGGCGGGGACCGGCGGGCGGTGGACCTGACCCTCGCCGACCCGCGGCTCGAACAGCTGCGGTCCCTCGTCGTCGATCAGCTGCTACCCGTCCCGGATCCCCGGCAGCGGGTGCTGCTGGCCGCTCCGGCGCAGTTCCGGGCGGTGCGCATCGAACTCACCGATCCGGCCTCCCTGGTCGGTTAGACCCTGCCGCTGGCGGTCAGTTCCCGGTCGACCGTTGGATCGGTTTCCGGCGGGGCCAGCGGCGACGGGGCGACCCGCAACACCCGCGCCAGACTGTCGGGCAGCCACCAGTTCCACCGGCCGAACAGGCTGACCAACGCCGGGACCAGCAGCGCCCGCACGATGGTGGCATCGATCAGGATGCCGACGCCGAGCGCAGTACCGAGCACCTTGATGTCGGTGCCGGGCGCCGAGGCCAGCGCGGAGAACGCGAAGAAGAGGATCAGCGCCGCGGAGGTGACCAGCCGCCCGGTCCGCCCGATCCCGGTCACCACGGCCGCCGAGGTCGACCCGGACTTGTCGTACTCCTCGCGCATTCTGGCCAGGATGAAGACCTCGTAGTCCATGGACAGTCCGAACAGGAACGCGAAGATCACTACCGGCAGCCAGAACGTGATCGCCCCGGTTGGCGACACCCCGAAGATGGCGTCCGAACCGTTGCCCTGCTGCCAGAAGAACACCACGGCGCCGAATACAGCGGCGAGTGAGATGAGGTTGAGCAGCACCGCCTTTATCGGCAGCAAGATCGACCGGAACGTCCGCACCAGCAGCACGAATGTGATCGCGGCGATCAGGAGCAGGACATAGGGGAATTTGTCGTAGACGGCACTGGAGTAGTCCTCCACCGCAGCACCCGCCCCGCCGACACCGACGGAGCCGGTCGTGGCGCCCTCGATGGCGGCGCGTACGTCGGCGACCACGGCCGTCCCGTCGCTGTCCACGGTCTCCTGCTCCGGGATGACGTCGACGATCGCGGTGCCGTCGGCTTCGGCCCCGACGACTGCGGTCCGGATGCCCTCGACCCCGGCCGCTGCCCCGACGGCGGCCTCGGCCTGGTCAGCCGGCACCAGCACCTGGATCGGGGTGAGCACGCCGGTGCCGATGCCGCCGTCGCGCAGCAGCTCCACGCCGTCGAACGACGGGCCGTTGCGGGCCAGCGACTCGAGGCCGGACTGCCCGATCCGCAGGCTGAACACCGGGAGGATCAGGACCGCCAGGGCCACGAGCGCGACTGCGGTGGCTAGGAACCGCTGCGCCACGATTGCTCGCGCCCACGCCGACCAGCCGCGGGAGGCAGCGCCTTCCTTGCGGATCCGCGGGACGTCGATCCGCGGGCCGATCGAGGACAGCAGCGCGGGCAGCAGGGTCAGCACGACCGCGACGCTGACCAGCGGTATCAGCATGCCGCCGAGCCCCATGCTGCGCAGGAACGGCACCGGCACCACGAGCAGCGCCAGCAGGCTGATCGCGACGGTGACGCCCGACGCGACCACGGCGTGTCCGGCGGTCTGCATCGCCACGACGACGGCGTCATGATTGTCGCGGCCGTGCGCACGCTCTTCGCGCCAGCGTGACACCAGCAGCAGCGAGTAGTCGATCGCCACCCCGAGGCCAATCAGGGAGATCAGGAACTGCACCACGAAGTTGACGTCGGTGATCGTCGTCAGCCCGAGCACGAGCAGGAATGTGGTCAGAATCGACACCGCCGCGATGAGCAGCGGCAGCAGCGCCAGGAACGAGGCGTAGACGAACAGCAGCACCGCAAAGGCGCCAACGGCTCCGAGCAACGTCTCCAGGAGCACGCTCGGCCCCTCGGTGTCCCCGCCGGCCGACAGCAACCCGTACGACGTCAGGTTCGGCTCGAATCCGGCCGCCTCGGCGGCCTGGGTGAAGACCGGGCCGAACTGGGCCTCGACGCCGGGGCCGAAGCCGGCCGGCAGCGGACCCTGCACCAGGCCGAATGTGGTTCGTCCGTCGTCGGAGACGAACGACTCGTCGCCGGTGCTGCCGAAGTCGACGACTCGCAGGTTCGGCAGCTGGTTGCGAATCTCGTCGTACACAGCGGTGACGGCGGGCAGGTTGTCGGCAACCGTCTGCCCCTCCGGCACGGTGAGCAGGGGGATGAACGTGTCGAAACTCGTGACGCCGTAGGTCTCCTCGATCTGCCGCTCGGTCTCGTAGCCGGGCTGGCCGGGCAGCGAGAAGTCGAACGAGAGCCGGTCGGTCAGCTGCCCGGCCGCAGCGCCGCCCGCGACGAAGAGGGCCAGCCAGCTGAGGCAGACCAGCAGACGATGGCGCAGAACGAACTCGGCGACACGCTTCACGGGCTCTCCAGACGGCGCAGCGGTGTGATGATCATGACTGAACGAGCGAAGCGTCCACAACGAGGTAATGGCAGTATCAGGGATTACCCTGATGTTCCACCGGCGCTTGTCAGACCAGGCTGTCCAGCCAGGCCTGGTGCAGGTCGGCAAAGGCGCCGCTTCCGCCGATCAGATCGGCTGCCGCGCCGTCCTCGACGATCCGCCCGTCGGACATCACCAGAACCCGGTCGGCGATCTCCACGGTGGACAGCCGGTGCGCGATGATCAGCGCCGTTCGGTCGGTCAGGATCGTCCGCAGAGCGCGCTGGACCAGCCGCTCGCTGGGCACGTCCAGCGAGGAGGTCGCCTCGTCCAGGATCAGGATCGCCGGGTCGGCGAGGAAGGCCCGCGCGAACGACACGAGCTGCCGCTGGCCGGCGGACAGCCGCCCGCCACGCTTGCGGACGTCGGTGTCGTAACCCTCGGGCAGCGCGGTGATGAACTCGTGCGCCCCGATCGCTTGCGCGGCCTGCTCGATGTCGGCCCGGCTGGCCGACGGACTGCCGAGGGCGATGTTCTCGGCGACACTCCCGGAGAACAGGAAGCTCTCCTGCGTCACCATGACCACCGCCCGGCGCAGATCAGCGTCGGTCAGGTCGCGCACGTCCACGCCGTCGACGGTGACGGACCCCTCGTGAGGGTCGTAGAAGCGGGCCAGCAGGCGCGCCAGCGTCGACTTGCCGGCGCCGGTCGCGCCCACCAGCGCCACGGTCTGCCCGGCCGGGATCCTCAGGTCCAGCCGCGGCAGCACGACGGCGGCCTCGGCGTCGGAGCGGTAGCCGAAGCGCACCGCGTCGAAGTGCACCGTGCCCTGCGGTGACTCCAGCGAACGGGGGTACGCGGGCGCCGGGACCGTCGCGGACTCCTCCAGTACGCCGGACAGCTTCTCCAGCGCCGCCGTCGCGGACTGGAAGGAGTTGTAGAGCACCGACAGGTCCTCCATCGGCGCGAAGAAGCGGCGCAGATAAAGCAGAAAGGCCACCAGGACACCGACCTCGATCTCGCCGCTGATCGTGCGGTACCCGCCGTACAGCAGGACCGCGCCGATGGTGAGGTTGCCGAGCAGCATGATGCCCGGCTCGAAGACCGCGATGAGCTGCCAGGCCCGCCGGTTGGCTGCCTTGTAGTCGTCGGCGACCTCCTCGAAGATCTCCTGGTTGCGCGGCTCGCGGCGGAACGCCTGCACCGCCCGGATGCCGCCAAGGGACTCCGCGAACTGCACGATCAGCAGCGCCACGGTCTCCCGGGTACGCCGGTAGCTCAGCGTCGAGTTCTTGCCGAACCACCGGAACATGAGGAGCAGCAGCGGGAAGCTGAGCAGCACGACGAGGGCGAGCGGCGCGTCGAGCACCAGCAGGATCACGCCGATCGACACGATCGACAGCACCGCCATCACGAGCTCGTCCAGACTCTCGTCCAGCAGCTCGCCGATGGTTTCCACGTCGCTGGTCAGCCGGGAGATGACCCGCCCGGAGGTGTACTTCTCGTGGAATGACAGCGACAGCCCCTGCAGGTGGTTGAACACCCGGCGCCGCAGCTGGAACAGCATCGCCTGCCCGACGTATCCGCTGCGGGTGAAGAAGAACCAGCGCAGCGCCCCCTGCGCCACCGCCGAGAGCATGAACAGGCCGAACACGATGAACAGCGTGCTCGGGCCGTCACCGGCCAGGATCTGCGGAATGCCGTCGTCGATCCCGACCGCGATCAGGTACGGACCGGCCATACCGGCGGCGTTCTGCAACAGCACCGCCCCAGCCACGGTCCAGAGCGCCGCTTTGTGCGGCCGAGCAAGCGACCTGAGCAGCCGCCGGCTCCGTTCGCGTAGAAAGACGCCGCCCGCCACGCTGATCTCGGCGGCATCCTCGGAGGCGACCCCGCGCCACGGCGACTCGGCGGTAGTCATCGCGACGCCCCCACGGGAAGCTCGAGGTCGTCGTCGAAGTCGGCCTCAGCGGACAGGATCTGCCGGTAGGCCGGAACCGTGTCAAGCAACTCGGTGTGGGTGCCGACCGCGGTGATCCGACCGCCGGAAAGCAGCGCCACCCGGTCGGCGAGCAACACAGTCGACGGCCGGTGCGCGACGACGAGCGCAGTGGTCGTGGCAAGCACGTGCCGCAGCGCCTCCTCCACCAGGCCCTCGGTGTAGACGTCCAGCGCCGAGAGCGGGTCGTCAAGAACGAGCACCCGCGGACGGCCGAGCACCGCGCGGGCCAGGGCCAGCCGCTGCCGTTGGCCGCCGGACAGGGACAACCCCTGCTCTCCGATCCGGGTGGCCAGCCCCCACGGCAGCTCGTAGACGAAACCGGCCTGGGCGATGTCGATGGCCTCGGCGATCTCGGCGTCGGTGGCGTCGATCCGGCCCAGCGCGAGGTTCTCCCGCACGCTCGCCGAGAACAGCGTCGGATCCTCGAACGCCGTGGCGACGACTCGCCGGAGGCTGCTGAGCGTGACGTCACGGATGTCGACCCCGTCGATCGTGATCCGGCCGGAGGTGACGTCGTACAGGCGGGGGACGAGAGCGGTGAGCGCGGTCTTGCCACTTCCGGTGGCGCCAACCAGCGCGACGGTCTCACCCGGCTCGATCGTCAGGTCCACGTTGCTGAGGACGTTCTGATTGCTGCCAGGAAAGCGGAAACTCACCTCCTCGAACCGCAGCAGACCGCGCACCTCAGCCAGGTCGCGGGCGCCGGGCGTGTCCTGCACTGCCGGTTCGGTGTCGAACACGTCGTACAGCCGGTCGGCGGCGGTGGCCGACTCCTGACCGATCGCCAGGATCCAGCCCATCGCCTCGATCGGCCACGCGAGCATGACCACCAGCGCGACGAACGCGACCAGGCTGCCGAGGCTGAGGTCGCCCCGGCTGACGGCCAACGCGCCGAAGAGCAGGACGACGCCGAGGAGGACCTGCGGGACGAGGTCCAGGATGCTCCAGAACTTCGCCAGGATGCGCACCTTGCCCAGCGAAGCCGTCCGCAGCCGCCGAGCCTCGCGCAGGAACCGGGCGCCGATCTGCCGCCGGCGACCGAGCGCCTTGATGATGCGGATGCCGACGGCGGACTCCTCCACCACGGTGGCGACGTCGCCCTCGAGGTCCTGACATTGGCGGGAGGCCACGATGTACTCCCGCTCGAAGCTCATCGTCATGAGGACGACCGGGATGGCGCTGAGCGCGACCACGAGGCCGAGCGGCCAGTACAGGCGGAACAGCAGCACCGTGACGACCGCGAAGAGCATGACGTTGACGATCAGGAAGATGACGCCGAAACCGAGAAAGCGCCGGATCGTCGTGAGGTCGCTCGTCGCCCGCGTCACGAGCTGACCGGTCTGGGCTCGGTCGTGGTAGGCGACCGGCAGCCGCTGCAGATGGGCGTACAGGTCGTTGCGGAGCTGCGTCTCCATGTCCAGCATGCAAAAGGACTGCACCCAGCGCCGGACGAACCCGAACACCGCCTCGCCGATTCCGAACGCGATCGCGAGCGCGCCCAGGGCCCACAGCCCCGACGTCTCCCCGCGGGCGACCGGTCCGTCGATCACCCGGGCGGAGACCAGCGGCACCGCCAGCTCGGCGAACACGGTGAACAGCGCCGCCACGCCCATCACGAGCAGCTGACCCTTGTACGGCGCCAGGTAGCTACGCAACCGCCACAGGGACCGGAAACTCCTGGCTGCGGGTACGGGCTGGTCGGCTGACATGGCTCAGGCAGGCTAACTCCGGGGACCGACACAACGACACCGAGTTTCGCCGCCAGCGCAGCAGCTCTCCTTCGTTCCCGCCGATCTTGGTCTGAGCAACCTCTCCGGCGCGCTGAGACGTTGACTAGACCAAGATCGACGACGAAGGGGCCGCCGGACGTGCGGCCGAAGTCAGGTCAGCTGCGCTTGCGGCGTACGCCGAAGACGATGTCTTCCCACGAGGGGATGCGGGCGCGGTGCTCGCGCTCCTCGTCGGTCGCCGCCGGCGCCGGACCCGGGTCGACAGATTCGCCGTCGCGTGGGCGCTCCTCGACCGCTACCGAGCCGCTGGGCTCGACCGAGTAGCCGGCGTCGTACGCCGGTGGTGCCCCGACCGAAGCGAATGCGCGCTGCGCTGACTCGGCCGGCGGTGCGACGATCAGCGACTGCCCGGTGCGGGGACGCTCGGCGAACGCGGACGTCTCGGCGTCGGCCGGCGTCACTGTGCGCGCGCTGACGTCGTACCACCAGCGGGTCACGCTGTGCCGGTTGCCGACCGACCAGCTGACGATGACCTCCCAGCTGCCATCAAGCAGCCGGCGGGCATCCCAGCCGGCGAGGCGGTGGTCAGCGTCCAGCAGGGAGAGCTTCTCGACCATGAATTCACCGAGCGCGGCGGCCGGTGTCCCGTCGGCGAGCCGGACCCGCGCGCGCCGGGACTCCTGCGCGATCCGCTCGCGCTCCTGCATGACGGGGTAGGCGTACCGCAACACCTTCTCCACCCGTACGCCGGCCACTGCGGCGACCTGCTCGGGGGTCTCGCCGGCCCGAATCCGGGCTTGGATGTCGCGGGGGCGAAGCGTGCTCTCCAGCTCGATCTCGATCTGACCGAGCCGGCTCATGTCACCGCGCGCCGCGGCGCGCAGCCGATCGTCGACCGGGACCAGGAAGCGCTCGCCGTTGTCGATGGCGTCGGGCACGTCGGGGGCGAGCACCAGATGGGTCCCGTCCTCGTCGAGGGCGACGAAGCGCAAGGGGCGCATCTCGGTTCCTCCCAGCCCTGCTCGACCCGGCCTGACAGCAGCCGGACGCTGCCGGCACGCCGACCCTACGACAGCCACCGGGCTGCACCTGGCTGCGACGCGCCGGTCTCAGCGGGAGTCGAGAACGAACTCGATGCAGCGGATCAGCGCCGTCACGTCGTCGGGCTCCACCGCCGGAAACATGCCGATCCGCAACTGGTTGCGGCCTAGCTTGCGGTACGGCTCGGTGTCGAGGATGCCGTTGCGTCGCAGTACCGCGGCAAGCGCCGCCGCGTCGACGGATTCGTCGAAGTCGATCGTTCCCACCACCAGCGACCGCTGCGGGGGATCGACCACGAACGGGCTCGCGTACGCCGACTTCTCCGCCCACTCGTAGAGCCGGGACGACGACTCGCCGGTACGCCGGACCGCCCAGTCCAGGCCGCCCTGCGCGAGCAGCCACTCGATCTGGTCGGCAAGCAGCCACAGCGTCCCCACGGCCGGTGTGTTGTACGTCTGCTCCTTGACCGAGTTGTCCACCGCGGTGGCGAGGTCGAGGAACGCCGGTATCCACCGGCCGCTCGCGGCGATCTCGGCGACCCGGTCCAGTGCGGCCGGGCTCATCAGCGCAACCCACAGACCACCGTCGGCGCCGAAGCACTTCTGCGGCGCGAAGTAGTAGACATCGCTGTGCCCGACGTCGACCGGCAACCCGCCGGCGCCGCTCGTGGCATCGATGAGAACCAGCGCACCATCCTCGACGCCGGTGACCCGCTGGATCGGGGCCATGACGCCGGTGGAGGTCTCGTTGTGCGCCCAGCAGTAGGCGTCCACGCCGGCCTCGGCCTTGGGGGCGGCAAGCGTGCCGGGGTCGGCCCGGCGTACGGACGGCTCACCGAGGAACGGTGCCCCAGCGGTCACCGCGGCGAACTTCGCGCTGAACTCGCCGAAGCTCAGATGCTGCGCGCGGTCGCGGACGAGGCCGAGGGCCGCTGCGTCCCAGAACGCCGTCGTACCCCCGTTGCCCAGAATGACCTGATAGCCATCCGGGAGCGCGAAGAGGTCGGCCAGGCCTTGCCGGACGCGGCCGACCAGTCTCTTGACCGGCGGCTGGCGGTGAGACGTGCCCATCAGCGCGGCTCCGGTGTCGGCCAACCCGGCCAGCGCCGCCGGACGGACCTTCGACGGGCCACAGCCGAACCGCCCGTCACCGGGCAGCAGGTCCGCAGGAATGATGATGTCCACGAGACCCGATTGTGCCAACCGCGGAACCGGCTTGCCGCCGGGCTGTTCGACGGGCACCGTGCCGGTATGAGTACGGCGGTGCTGTCCGACATCCACGGCGTGCTGCCGGCCTTGCAGGCCGTCCTCGCCGAGCCGGCCGCGCAGGAGGCCGAGTTGATCGTCCTGACCGGGGACATCGCGGCCGGGCCGCTGCCGGTCGAGACGCTGGACCGGTTGGTCGGCCTCGGCGAGCGGGTGTTGTGGGTTCGGGGGAACGCCGACCGGGAACTCGTCGCGCTCGCCGGGGGTGGACAGACTGCCATCCTCGACCCGATCGCCCCGTGGGCGGCCGCACAGTTGCGTCCGGATCAAGTCCGGCTCCTCGCCGACCTGCCGCACCCCGTGACGCGCGAAATCGAGGGCTTCGGCCTCGTGCTGTTCTGCCACGGCAGCCCGCGGGACGACGACGAGGTGGTCCTGGTCGACACCCGGCTGGAGCGGTGGAAGGAGGCACTGTCCACAGTGGACGATGAGGTGTCCACGGTGGTCTGCGGGCACACGCACATGCCGTTCGCCCGGCTGGCGCACGGGCGGCTCGTCGTCAACCCCGGCAGCATCGGCATGCCCTACGGGCGCCCCGGTGCGCACTGGGCGCTGCTGGACAACGGCACCGTGCAGCTGCGGCGTACGACGTTCGACTACGACGCCGCCTGCGCGGAGATCGAGGCGACCTCCGGCTACCCCGACGCGGCGGAGTGGGCCGACTACTTCGTCCGGGCGCGAGGGTCCGACTCCGAAGCGATCCGGGTGTTCGGCCCGCGCGACGGCCGCATCCCGGAGCCCCCGCGAGATGGGGTCAGTGGTGCGGGATGTCGTCCCAGCCCTCGACATCGCCGGGCTTTCGCGGGTCCGGACCGACGTAGCGCGCCGACGGACGGATGATTCGGCCGGTGCGCTTCTGCTCCAGGATGTGCGCGCACCAGCCGGCCGTTCGTGCGCAGGTGAACATGGACGTGAACATGTTCGCGGGCACCTCGGCGAAGTCCAGCACGATGGCCGCCCAGAACTCGACGTTGGTCTCGATCACCCGGTCCGGCCGGCGTTCGCGAAGCTCGGCGAGGGCCGCCTTTTCCAGCGCGAGCGCGGCCTGGTACCGAGGGGCGTTCAGTTCCTCGGCGGTCCGCCGCAGCGTGCGCGCCCGCGGGTCCTCGGCGCGATACACCCGGTGCCCGAAGCCCATCAGCCGGTCGCCCTTGTCCAGCATGGCCCGCACGTAGCCGTCGGCGTCGCCGGTGTCTTCGACCTCCTCGATCATGTGCAGGACCCGCGCCGGGGCGCCGCCGTGCAGCGGCCCGGACATCGCGCCGATCGCCCCGGACAGGGCCGCTGCGACGTCGGCTCCGGTGGAGGCGATGACTCTGGCGGTGAAGGTGGAGGCGTTCAGGCCGTGCTCGGCGGCGGAGACGAAGTAGGCGTCCACCGCGGCGATGTGCTTGGGGTCGGGTTCACCACGCCAGCGGGTCATGAAGCGCTCGACGATGGTGTTGCACTTGTCGATCTCCTCCTGCGGCACTGCCGGCTGGCTGAGCCCCCGCGCGGACTGCGCCACGTAGGACAGCGCCATGACAGCGGCACGGGCCAGGTTGTCACGGGCCTGGTCGTCGGAGATGTCCAGCAGTGGCCGGAACCCCCAGATCGGGGTAAGCATCGCCAGGGCGGCCTGCACGTCCACCCGCACGTCGCCGGTGTGCACCGGGATCGGGAACGGCTGCGCGGGGGGCATCCCCGGGCCGAACTTGCCGTCGACCAGCAGCGCCCAGACGTTCCCGAAGGTCACATGGCCGACGAGGTCCTCGATGTCGACGCCGCGGTAGCGCAGCGCACCGCCGTCCTTGTCCGGTTCGGCGATCTCGGTTTCGGAGGCGACTACCCCCTCCAACCCGGGTTTGAAGTCGTCCGGCACGCTGCTGCCTCCTATCCTCGGGTCGGGGCATGTGGCCCCGGCACGAGGTTATCCCTCCGCGGTTGCGCGGGCAGCGCCCTCGTGACCGGCCGCACAGTGACGAGTTCGACAGGAGGGGCATGCCGACCGACCGGGACCCGGACCTGGCCGGGATGCGCCGCAACTACGTTGCAGCCGGACTGTCCGAGGACGACCTCGCCGCGAACTGGATGACCCAGCTGCGGCGGTGGCTGGCCGACGCCGTACGGGCCGATCTGCCGGAGCCCAACGCGATGGTGCTGGCCACCGCAGCCGCGGACGGGCGACCGAGCGCGCGGACGGTCCTGCTCAAGGAGTACGACGAGACCGGACTCGTGTTCTACACGAACTACGACTCGCGCAAGGGCAGCGAGCTGACCGCGAACCCGCGGGCAAGCCTGGTGTTCCCCTGGATCGGGCTGTCCCGTCAGGTCGTCCTGACCGGGGACGTCAGCGTGCTCAGCCGGGAGCAGTCGGCGCGCTACTTCTCCTCCCGCCCGCGAGGATCGCAACTGGGCGCGTTCGCCAGTCCGCAGTCGCAGGTGATCGGCACCCGAGCCGAGCTGGACGACGCGTGGCGGCGGGCCGAGCTTGCCCACCCCGATGAGATACCGCTGCCGCCGCGGTGGGGCGGGTTCCGCGTGGCGCCGCTGACCGTGGAGTTCTGGCAGGGCCAGACCGACCGGCTGCACGATCGGCTGCGCTATCGGCGTACCGACTCCGGCTGGCTGGTCGAACGGCTGGCGCCATGAGCCTCGCTCGGTGAGAAGGGCGTTGCGCGGGCTGGCCATCGATGTCAGCCCACTGCGCTCGGCTGACTTCCGCCGGCTATGGCTCGGACAGGTCATCACGGTCACCGGTACGACGATGACGCTGGTCGCGGTGCCGACGCAGGTGTTCCAGATCACCGGCCGGTCCCTCGACGTGGGTGTCACGAGCATCGTCGCGCTGGTCCCGCTCGTCGTCTTCGGGCTGCTCGGTGGTGCGATCGCGGACGCGATGGACCGTCGGCTGTTGCTGCTGATCACCGCCGGGGGTACGGCGGTCACGAGCGCCCTGCTCTGGGCGCAGGCGCTGCTGCCCGGCGGTGGCCAGCTGTGGTCGCTGTGGATCCTGGTCGCGGTGCAGTCGGCCTTCTTCGCGGTGAACTCGCCGACGCGCAGCGCGGTCATCCCGAGACTGCTGCCGCTGGAGCAGGTGCCGTCGGCGAATGCCCTCAACATGACGGTCAGCACCGCCGGCGTCATCATCGGACCGCTGCTCGCCGGGCTGCTGATCGAATCTGGCGGGCTGGCGTGGACGTACCTCATCGACGCCATCGGCTTCGCCCTCGCCCTGATCCTGCTGGTCCGGCTGCCATCGATGCCGCCGGAAAGCTCCGATCCGGGCGCCGCGCGCACCGGTCCGGTCCGCAGCGTCCTGGCGGGCCTCGCGTTCCTTCGCGGCCGGCACATCCTGCTCATGACGTTCGTCGTGGATCTGATCGCGATGATCTTCGGAATGCCGCGAGCGTTGTTCCCGGAACTCGCGGCCACGACGTTCGCCGGTGGCCCGAACGCGCTCGGCTGGCTGTTCGCCGGCGCCTCCATCGGAGCGCTGCTCGCGGGGCTGCTGTCCGGCTGGTTGACCCGAGTGCACAAGCAGGGGCTGGTCATCCTGGTGTCGATCGTCGTCTGGGGTTCGGCGATCGCCCTGTTCGGGCTGACCGGCTCGCTGCCGTTGGCCGTTTTCTGGTTGGCCGTCGCGGGAGCGGCCGACATGGTCAGCGCGGTGTTTCGCAGTTCCATCCTTCAGACAGCCGCCCCTGACGAGATGCGCGGCCGGATGCAGGGCGTGTTCATCGTCGTGGTCGTCGGCGGCCCGCGGCTGGGGGACCTGCGCGCCGGCGGGATGGCCGCGTTCACTTCGCCGGAGGTCGCTCTGGTCAGTGGCGGTGTGCTGATCGTCGCGGCGATGCTGGTGGTGCCCCTGGTGGTTCCGGCCTTTTGCCGCTACGACGCCCGCGTCGCGACGCCCTAGCGCTGCTGACTGCGCGTAGGCCGTCGGAGCGGCGGTGCGCCAGACGACGTAGTGGTGAGCGGTGGAGCTTGGCTGCTGCGACAGGAGAATCGAAGGGTGAACGATGCGAGACCGGACGTGTTGGTGGTTGGAGCTGGCGTGATCGGGCTCACGGTCGGCGTCTGCCTGGCGGAGCAGGGTCTGCGGGTTCTGCTCTGCACCCGATCGGCTCCATCGGCTACCACCTCGGCAGTGGCCTCGGCGATGGTCGGGCCGAGCCTGGTCCCCGCCGACGATCCGGTCGGGGGGCGAGAGCGCGTCTCGATCGCGGAGTTCACCGGGCTGGCCGAGATCGAAGGCACCGGAGTGGCCCTGCGCCGGGGCCGCCTGACCAGTAGGCAACCCGGTCCGTCGCTGCCCGGTCTGCAACCGTGCGCGCCGCGGGACCTACCGGACGGCTTCGCCGCCGGGTTCTGGTCCACCCTGCCGCTCGTTGACATGCCCATCTACCTCCGCTACCTCTTACGGCGCCTGCACGCCGCCGGCGGGCGGATCGAGTACCGCGAGGTGCACTCGCTGCGCGAGCTCGCCAGGCGGGCCCCGCTGCTCGTCAACTGCACGGGGCTCGGTGCCCGGGAGCTGGTCCCGGACCCGACGGTGCGACCGGTGCGCGGCCAACACGTCATCGTCGACAACCCTGGGCTGGAGGAGTTCTTCATCGAAGCGCCGTTCGGGACTGCGTGGACGGCGTACTGGCCGTACCCCGGTCACGTCGTGCTCGGTGGGACTGCGGGGGACAACGATGAGACGCTCGAACCTGATCCGGTTCTCGGCGAGCAGATCCGCCAGCGCTGCATCGACGTCGAACCGCGCCTGCGGCACGCTCGGGTGCGCGCCCACCAGGTGGGGCTCCGTCCCGTTCGACCAGCGGTTCGACTCGAGCTGCAACAGCTGGGCGCGGCCCGGTGTGTGCACAACTACGGGCACGGCGGCAGCGGCGTCACCCTGTCCTGGGGCTGCGCCCGGGAAACCGCCGGCCTGCTCACCGGTACGGACGGGCCGCCGGCCGAATTGGGATGACGTGGCGGACCTCGGGACCCGGTCCCCCAGGGTGGCCGGCGGCGTAGGCTGCGCGTCGTGGAGCCGGTCGCGGACCGACCGTTCATGCCGGGGTACGGCGTACCGGCCGAGGGCGGTGATTTGTTGCCCTTCTCCTATGCCGAGCAGCGGCTCACCGAAGCCGTCAACTACTGGCTGTCCACCGTGGCCCCCGATGGGGCGCCGCATCTGATGCCGGTCTGGGCAGTCTGGCTGGACGGCACCGCACAGTTCAGTACGGGTAGCGAATCCCGCAAGACGAAGAACCTGCGCGCAGAACCCCGCTGCACCATCGCCCCGCAGTGCTCGAACGACGCCGAGCTGGTTGTCGTCGAGGGCCACGCCAGACAGGTGAGGGCATCCGGCTTGCCGGCGTTCGCCGCAGCAGTCGAGGCGAAGTACAGCTTCGACATGAGCGGGATGCTCGATCAGCCCGTGTTCGCCGTCGTACCCGGAAAGATCATCGCGCTGGACGAAACCTTCAGCGCGCACGCCACCCGCTGGACCTTCCCCGGCCGCAGTCGGTCTTAGCACCAATGAACAGGTCGCGGCGAGTCGGTGGCAGTCGCTAACGTCCGGTGACCTCCCCGTCGCGATGCTCGGTGCGGCGGGCCGAACGCCGACAACGGAACGGGCGGTCCCCCAGGTGAAGCCCTTTGGACGTCATTCCGGCGTGGTCCTCGCCGTCGTTTCCGCCGCGTTGCCCGCGCTCTGGTTCGGGGGCGTCGCAACCGGCGACGACGGTCCGCGGACCGGAGCAACAGAGGCGGACGCGATCCACGCCGCGCCGCCGGCCGGCTTCGAGCTGAACGTCGGGCAGACCGATCCCCGAGTGCGCTTCTCGTCGGCGGGCAAGGGCTTCCGCCTGTTCCTCACCAACCAGGAGGCGGTGTTCGCGCTGGCGCAGCCCGGCTCTCCGACGCAGGGTGGGCAGGTGCTGAGGATGCGCTTCGGCGGTGCCGCAACGCCCGCCGTACAGGGGATGCAGGAGCTGCCCGGGCGGGCGAACCGGCTCGTCGGCGCGGACCCGACGCAGTGGCGGACCGGTATCCCCCGTTTTTCCCGCGTTCAGTACGCCGACGTGCACCCCGGAGTGGACCTGGTGTTTCGGGACGAGGCCGGGCGGCTCGAATACGACTTCATGCTGGCCCCTGGCGCCGATCCCGCCCAGATCCGTCTCGGGTTCCAGGGCGCGGCCGGTCTCGCGGTGGATGACCGCGGAGACCTCAGGGTGGCGCTGCCCGGCGGAGGCGAACTTCGGCAGCTGGCTCCGGTCGCCTACCAGGGCGCGGGGCAGACGCGGCGACCGGTCAGCTCTCAGTACAGACTTCTCGGCGGTGACCGGGTCGGGATCGAGGTCGGACAGCACGATCCGGCCTTGCCGCTGGTCATCGACCCGGTCTTGAGCTACTCGAGCTTCCTGGGCGGCGGCGACTACGACTCGGCGTACGGGATCGCCGTGGACGCCGACGGCAACACCTATGTCAGCGGACTGACCGCCTCATACGACTTCCCGGGTGCGAGCACGGTCGCCGGCATCGACGCTTTCGTGACCAAGGTGAGCCCGGACGGGTCTCAGATCGTGTACTCGACCACGCTCGGCGGCAGCGCGGACGAGCGCGCGAACGGCCTGGCCCTGGACGCGCTCGGCAACGCCTACCTGACCGGCCGCACAGAGTCGCCGGACTTCCCGACGACCGGCCGCGCCTACGACCGCACCTGCGGAACCGACGGGGCCTGCAACCCGGACGGGCTCGGCCCGCACGCGGACGCCTTTGTGACGAAGTTGAATGCCAGTGGTTCGGCTCTGGTGTACTCGACCTTCCTCGGAGGATCGGGCTATGACAACGGCAACCCGAACCGGTTCTTCGGAGACGGGGCGGGCGACATTGCCGTGGACGGGGCCGGGAACGCCTATCTGACGGGCTCGACGCAGTCGGCCAACTTTCCGGTGACTGCGAACGCGTTCCAGCCCTCGAACGGTGGGGGAATCTGCACGCCGGGGACCCCTCTGTGCCAGGACGCGTTCGTGACGACGCTCAACGCCGCCGGGACGAGGCTGCTCTACTCGACGTACCTCGGTGGGAGCGACATCGACGAGGGGTTCGGAATCGCCCTCGACAGCTCCCGCGCCGTCTATGTCACCGGCAGGGCGGTCTCGGGCAACTTCCCGGTCACTCCCGGCGCGGTTCGACCCCGCAGCAGGGGAGGTGGCGACGGCTTCGTGACCAAGTTCCGAGCGAATGGGACCGGACTTGCGTACTCGACGTATCTGGGCGGCAACGGCACCGATACCGCCTCGGCGATCGCCGTGCGCGGGCGAGAGGCGTATGTGACGGGGTATACGTCGTCGTTCGACTTCCCCACCACCCCCGGTGTGTTCCAGCCTGCCAAATCGGGTGACTTCGACGCGTTCGTGACTCGGTTGACCGCTGCGGGCTCGCGGTTCGTGTACTCGTCGTACCTCGGTGGACTCACGGACGAGCTGTCCGACGGCGGGATCGCGGTGGATGCCACCGGGCGGGCCTATGTGACGGGCACCACGGAGTCCGGAGAGTTCCCGCAACGCCGGCCCCTCGACGGCTGCACGAGGACCTTGGGGATGTTCGTCACCGTCGTCCAGGCCGCGGGCTCCGGTTTGGACTTCTCCACCTGCATCGACGGCGGGCTCAACGACTACGGGACCGACATCGCGGTGGACGCCGCGGGTGCCGCCCACGTGACGGGGCACTCGGCGTCCTCGGGGTCGTTCTCGACGCAACGGTTTCCCACGACAGCGGGCGCGTTCCAGCCCGGTTTCGAGGGTGGGGCGTTGGACGCCGTAGTGGTCAGGATCGAGGGGCCGCCGCTCACCTCGCCGTAGGGTGTTCAGGCCAACGCGGATGCTGCGACCCGCAGGTCGGCCACCAGCGCGTCGTAGGCCGCCGCTCGTTCCTCATCGGGCGTTCGCAGGATCGCCGACGGATGCGTCGTCGCCATCAGCCAGGACTGCTGCACCCCGGCCTCCTCATCGCCGAGGGCGCTGGGCCGCGGCAGCAGCCGGCCCCGGTCCTTGGTGATCCGGAACGACGGGGCGATCAGCGCCTTGGCCGCCACGGCCCCGAGGCAGACCACGATCTCGGGGGCGAGCAGCGCGAGTTCGGCGTCCAGCCAAGGTCGGCAGGCGGCGATGTGTTCGGCGCCCGGGGATACATGCAATCGCCGCTTGGGAGTGGGACGGAACCGGAAGTGCTTCACCGCGTTCGTCACGTAGGCATCGCCGCGATCGATGCCCGAGTCGGCCAAGGCCCGGTCCAGCAGCCGTCCGGCGGGTCCGACGAACGGCTCGCCGCGCAGATCCTCCTGGTCGCCCGGCTGCTCGCCGACGAAGACGATGCGCGCGGTCTCCGGGCCGGCCCCGAACACCGCCTGGGTGGCAGGCTCCCACAGCTCGCAGCCCCGGCACCCCTGAGCAGCCTCGCGAAGACCGGACAACCCGACACCGCCGGGCGGGTTGACGGTCGAAGCCTGCGGATCCGCTGTCATCGGCGCACCTCCCTTAACCCTTTTCTACCGGTCCGCCGCGGTTCCGGCTCGGTCACTGTCAGTGCAGGACCATCGTCCGCTGGAGACTGAGACCAAGAGCCGGTCACGGATGAGGCATCAAACCCGCGGGCGGCTGCCAGACGGAGCGGATCGCCCACAGCAGGAGGGAAAGCAATGATCAGCTCAACCAAGACCCGCGTTGCGGCGATCGCATTGAACGCACTCGCCAGCACCACCATGGCGGCACCCGGATCGAGGTCGAGTTCGAGGTCGAGTTCGACATCAACGGCCAGAACTGGCAGGTACGACTGTCCGACAACGGCACCCGCATCTTCCAGGGCACCCGGACCACGGTTGGCCCGAGCGGTTCCTTCGAGGTGCGGGCCGTCACCGCGAACCAGGCTGGTCCGGACAACATCCTTGGCCGGGCCCGTAACCCGCAGACCGGCGAGACCTGCGTTGGACGGGTCACCTTCCCGTAGCCCTCGCCATCCCCGCCACCCGCGCGGTGCGCTCCTTCGAGGGGGCGCACCGCGCGATCTCCTACTGTGGGGGAGTGCTCGAATTCGACTCGGTGACCAAGTCGTACGGCGGCAACCTCGTGCTCGACGATCTGAGCTTCGCCGTACAACCCGGGCAGATGTTCGGCTTCTGTGGCGCCAATGGGGCCGGCAAGACGACCACGATGCGGATCGCCCTCGGCCTGGTCCGCGCCGACCGGGGGGAGGTGCGTTGGAACGGCCGGACAGTCGACCTGGAAATCCGCCGCCGGATCGGGTACATGCCAGAGGAACGCGGCCTCTATCCCCAAGATGCGTGCCCTCGATCAACTCAGCTACTTCGGGATGCTGCACGGCATGAGCAACTCCGCGGCGCGGCAGGCCGCCGCGGAGTGGATTGACCGGCTGGGAGTCGAGCAGCGGACCGGTGATGCGCTGGAGAAGTTGTCGCTGGGCAACCAGCAACGGGTCCAACTGGCCGCCGCCCTCGTGCACGAGCCCGAGTTGCTCATCCTCGATGAACCGTTCAGCGGCCTGGATCCGGTAGGGGTGGACGTGCTCGCGGAGGCGCTGGCGGCCCGGTGCCGGGCCGGTGTCCCGGTCGTGTTCTCCAGCCACCAGCTCGACCTGGTCGAGCGGTTGTGCGACTCCGTGGGGATCATCAGTGGCGGCCGACTAGTCGCCCACGGCAGCGTCAGCGATCTGCGTCAACGGGAGGGGAAGCGGCAACTGCGGGTGGTCGCCCCGGATGCCCCGGCTGGCTGGGCGGCTCGGCTGCCCGGCGTCCACGTGCTCTCCGAGCAGGGACCCGAGGTGCTGCTCGAACTGGATGATCCCGCCCGGGACCAGGAGGTGCTGGCCGCCGCGCAGCGCACCGGCCGGGTGCTGCACTTCAGCTGGCGGGCACCCACACTGACCGAACTCTTCCGTGAAGCGATCGCGGCATGAAGCCTGCGGCTGTCGTCTGCTTGGTAGCCCGCCGCGAGATCGCAGCGAAGCTACGGGACAAGGGCTTTCTGCTGTCCACCGCGTTCATTCTGGTGGCTGTCCTCGCCTCTGCACTGCTGCCGGTCCTGTTGACCGATGATTCACCGACGTACGACGTCGGTGTGGTGGGCGTCGACGCGGAGCTGGAGGCAGCGGTGCAGGCCCAAGCGGAGGCTGCCGGCGCCGCTGTCGAATCGGAGGAGATCGAAGCGGCGATCGACGGTGAGCAGGTCGTGGTGGACAGCGCGCTTGACTCGATGCTCGAACGAATCCTCAATGCGGCGAGCGCCGCGGTGGCTGCTGAGCAGCGGCTGGTCGAGGTGGGCATCGACCCGGCCGAGGTAGCCCAGGCGCTGTCCGTCCCGCCGCTGGAGTTGGTCCGCCTGGACGCCGACGCCGAGCGCAACGCCCAGCGGCAGGTGATCGCGTTCCTCGGCGTCGCCGTGCTCTACGGCCTGCTGATCTTGATGGGCCAGTACGTCGCCATGGGGGTCGTGGAGGAGAAGTCCAGCCGGGTGGTCGAACTGTTGTTGTCCACGATCAAGCCGTGGCAGCTGCTAGCGGGCAAGGTGATCGGCCTGGGCCTGCTGGGCCTGGCGCAGCTGCTGGTCGTCTGCGTGGCCGGTCTGAGTGCGGCCATCGCGTTCGATGTCGTCGCCGTTCCTGGCGACGCGATCGGGACCATGGCGCAGGTGATCGGCTGGTTCGTGCTCGGCTACGCCTTTTACGCTGCGGTCTTCGCCGCCGGGGCGGCGCTGGTGTCGCGCCAGGAGGACCTGCAGAGCGTCCTGCTGCCCATGATCACCCTGCTCGTCGCCGCATTCTTCGTCGCGATCACCGCTGCGCAGAATCCCGACGGACTGCTGGCCCGGATCACCTCCTTCGTTCCGGCGCTGTCACCGATGGTCATGCCGGTGCGCTCGGCGGCCGGGAACGTCGACTGGTGGGAACTCGTGGTCGCCGTCGGGCTCATGCTCGCCGCGATCGCAGCGGTGATCCGCCTCGGGGGCCGGAT
Source organism: Geodermatophilaceae bacterium (assembly GCA_013812145.1). Taxonomy (GTDB): domain Bacteria; phylum Actinomycetota; class Actinomycetes; order Mycobacteriales; family Geodermatophilaceae; genus JACCTY01. The sequence continues at coordinate 26,989 of JACCTY010000065.1, forward strand.
CTACGCGGGTGCGCTGCTCCGAATGGGTGGCAAGGTCAAGGTGAAGGACGCGCTGGCCGGCAACTGAGGCATCACAGCTGCGCGGCGGGCAACGCGGACAGGAATCGACTCAGCCCACCGGGTGCACGGCCCAGTCGACGGCCGCTTGTCATGACGGGGACGTCGTCGGCCCAGGCTATCCGCCGGCCGACGGCGGTCAGGGCGGCGATCAGCGCGACGTCTTCGTGCGTGGTCAGGGCGGTGAAACCACCGGCCGCGACATAGGCATCGGCGCGGAACCCGAGGTTCGCGCCGTGGACGTGACCGTGGCCCCAGTGTTGGCGATATCCGCGCCGGTAGGCGTGCTGCGAGTCCTCGCGGTACGACGTCCAGTCGTCGATCGTGACGGTGCCCGCCACGGCGTCGTACCCGGCTCGGGCGTACCGCAGCTGTTGCCTAAGCCACGTCGGGCCCACGGCGCTGTCCGCGTCGGTCGTTGCCAGCCAGAGCCCGCGTACGCCGTACCGCCGGAGCAGCAGAGCACACCCGGCGGCGCGGGCCGCACCCACATTGGCCTCGTCGATCCGCAGGATCTGGGTGGACTGACCCAGCGCGCCCGCGGCCGCGAGAACTTCATCGCTGTCGTCGGTGCAGCCGTCGAGTACGAGAACGACGTGGACGGGGAGCCCGGCAACCGCGACCGCCACCCGAACGGCGGACAGGCAGCGCGCGAGCAGCTCCGCCTCGTCACGCACCGGTATCACCACACCGGCCGCCCGCACCGCTAAACCAGCCCTTCGACCGCGGCCACCGACTTGGACTCCGGCGGCACCTTTTGAAACGTCTCCAGTACGACGTCCTCGTCGCGGTACCTGGCCAGCCGCGACAGGCCCGCGCCGGATTCGATGACCGTGTGAACCTCGTCACCGGTCATGAGGTACTCCCGGACGGGATGCCGCCAGTGCACCGCAAGCAGCGTTCCGCCCGGCTCCAGCGCCTGCTGCGCCCCCATCATGGCCTCGCGCAACAGTGCGCCGTCGAGGTAGTAGCAGACCTCGCTGAGGACGATCAGGTCGAACCGCTGGTCCGGCCAAGGATCACCGAGCGCCCACCGTCGCAGCGAGACGTTGCGGTGTCCGGCGAGCCGGGTCGCCACCTCCTCCAGTGCCGCACTGGAGACGTCCGTCGCGACGATGCTGTCGCACCGGCCGGCGAGCGCCTCGGTGACGATGCCCAAGGAGCAGCCCGGCTCGAAGGCGGCGGCGTACCGGCGTCGCGGCAGCATGGCCATCGCCAGCGCCAGCTTTCGCTCCTCGTACCACCGGGTGCGGAATCCCCACGGATCGCGAGCGCTGTCGTACATGGCGTCGAAGAAGCTGTCCGGCAGCCGCGCGCCACTCATTCGAAGACCACCTCCGTGCGCCGAGAGAGCCGGTCGAGCATCGCGGGGGTCAGAACGGCCGCATCCTCGGGCGCCTCCGACAGCGGCCGGATCTGGCTGGCAAAGCAGCCGATGGCTGCGAGTTTCGCTGCGTGTGTCTCGTCGTCCAACTCGATCGCTCGGGCACGGGACCAGGGAACCCGCGGGTCGGCCGGCAGCGCCCAGTGCCAGGTCCAGATCGGGAACGTCAGCAGGCGTACGCCGCACCGCTGGGACACCGAACGCGCCACCCTGCCCACTGCTTCATGGTCGGGGTGGCCGTCACCGTCCCAGGTGGACAGACACCAGGTGCTTGTCGATACGTCTGCCAGCAGGTGGGCGACGACCGCCTCGATGGCGGGCTCTGCTGCGGCCACTGCGCCGTCACCGATACCCAACCGGTGGACCGTGGCATCGACGAGCCCGAGGGCCCTGAGCGCACTGGCGGACTCCGCCCGGCGGAGGGCGGCCAGCCGCCCGGGTGTGACGGTCGATGACGCCGGGTGCGAGGCGTCTCCGTCGGTGACCGCGATCACCTCTACAGCGGCGCCGCGCAGGCTCAGCCGCCGCAGCAGACCGCCTACCCCGAGAATCTCGTCGTCGGGATGCGGGGCCAACAGGACTACCCGGTCGCATCCGCTGAGATCCAGCGGCGGGAACCTGTGCAAGCCCGGCCACGACTGCCAATCCGTCTCCGGCGTTCCGACACCGGCGATCGTGGTCACCATGACGGCGACGCGTTCTCGACCAACAGCGTGCCCAGCTCGGCCAGATGCCGTTCGGCGTGACTCTGTCGCAGGTAGACGGTCAGGTCCGCGACCCGCCGCGCGTGGGCGGCATCCGAGCCGAGCGGGCCCGCACCGCTGGCCCGGCCGACCCTGGTGAGGACGTCGTCGCAGGTCGCCTCGACGACCGCCCGAACGCGCATCGCTCGGATTCGGGCCTCGCCGCGGCTGTCCAGCGGATCGGCGTCCACCGCACGAGCCGCCTCAGCCAGCGCGACGCCGGCGGCGTGCAGTGCGGCGTCGACAGCTCCGAGGTGCGCCAGGGCGTGCGGTCCGGCCCGGCCGGCCCGGGCCTGCTTCAACAAGGTGTCCGCGACGCCGCAGGCCCCGCCGTACCAGCAGGCGGCGACACCGATCGCTCCGTGCCAGAAGCCGGCCCGATTCAGGTATTGGCCGGGTGCCCCGACGGGCTCGGCGGGGGCGGCGTCGAAGCGGATGGCGCCGCTGTCGCTGCCGGCCATTCCCACCGCCGGCCAGGTGTCTTCGATCGGCTCGGTGTGGGCAGGGTCCATTTCGGCGGCGAACAGAGCCCGGTCGGCACCGATCCGCGCCGTCACCAGCCCGTGCGTGCAGGAATGCGCCCCGCTGCACCAGGGCTTGGTTCCGGTCAGCACCCAGCCGCCGTCGCGCTCCTCGGCGTGGACCACGGGTGTCGGTGGCTCCGCCGCCCAGACACCCCAACGTGATCCGGCCGGCGGCGGCGGACCGCCGAGCTCAGCCAGGATCGCCACCGCGTCGGCGTGGCCCTCGGCAAGTCGGGCGAGGGACAGATCCTGCCGGGCGATGCCAGCCAGTCCCCACCAGCGTTTGTCGGTCTCCCCCGAACCCGGCAGCGGGAGGTTCAGGGCGCCGCTACCGACCAACTCCACGAAGGAGGCACCGACCCGATTCACCTCGGACACGTGGCTCCCCGCACCATGACTCGACTCGTTGAAGTACAGCCTAGGTCGTAGCCGATCCCGGCCAAAGTTCGGCCGGATCGCGGGGTTCAGCTGACCAGTCCTAGATCCAGGAGCATCGCGTCTAGCAGGGTGTCGATCGCGGGCCATGGCACCTCGGGTTTGCTGACGACGTGGTTCTGCGCGTAGCGGTGACGCCCCGTTCGAGGGATTGCCCGCAGCTAGCCACATTCTCGGCGCTGTCCTGGACGGGATACTGCGCAACATCGAAGTCGTCGAGACGATCCCCGGCGACGACACAGCAGTGCTCATGTGCAGCGCGCAGGTTGCGGCGCACCAGGGCCGGGCCGAGGGACTTCTGGTCCTCCGCCCGAATGCCAGCGGTCGCTTCGCACAGCTGACCGTGTTCCTGCGGCCGCTTGCTGCCTGCAGGCACTCGCCGACGAAATGGGCCGGCCGGATGCGTCGCGGCAGGATGGCGGAAGGTGACGGCATCCGCAGGTGGATCCTCAGCCCACACTCAGTCGTCGCGGTTGCTTCGTGCCGGCTGGTGGCCGCTTGGTCGCATCGTTGATCCGACTCTCACGGCATGAATAGGTCGAAGGCGTCGCTGATGGCGAGGGTGAGCGCCGGTTCCTGGTCGTCGAAGAAGAGGCCGAGCGTGTCGCCGACGGCGTTCGTGCGCACGGTGATGAGGTTGTCGCAGCTGACGACGCTGTCATGGTCCAGGCCGTTGCGGGGCCCGACGGGAACCTCGCTGGTGATGCCTCGGATCGTGCTGGTGATGGGGGCGACGGTGATCCAGGTCAGCAGGTGCAGCCTGGACGGCCGGGTCAGGATCAGGGCTGGTCGGCGTTTGTCCAGCTGGACCGCGGCGATGGTCCGCATCGGTGCGGTATCAGTCCAGCGACGGGTGCGGTAGGTCGAGCAGACCGTCCAGGTCGGGGTAGACGGGCTCCCCGCGTCTGGCGATCTCGACGAGTGCGGCTTCTTCAGCTCGGTAGCGCTGGTCACGAAGCAGGCGGGCGATTCCCTGGCGGACCGCCTCGGAGCGATTGGCGGCGCGCCCTTCCACCACCTCCGCGTCCAGAACCGCCAGTTCGCGGTCGTCGAGCCGGATGGCAATCTGCGTGGTCATGGTGGGAGTGTAGGAAACGGTTGTCAACCAATCGGTATGCGCCTGGTTGGCAAGGCGCGGGCCCCAGCTGCACGTCGCCCTACTGAAGTAGTGCTGATCGCGCCAGAGCGGGCCTCCACAGGGTTGACCCCGGACCGGGCCTGGAGGTCGGCTGCGCGACGAGCAGTTGCGCGCCACAATTGTGGCCATGAGCATTGAGTCGCTTCGTCAGGTCCGCGACCACTTCAGCGACGTCGTCGACCGGGTGGAGCGTGAGCATGAGCGCGTCACCGTGACCCGCAACGGCCGTGCGGCCGCGGTCCTCATCAGCCCAGACGACCTCGCCCAGCTCGAGGAGACCCTCGACGTCCTCGGAGACCCCGACGCACTGGCGGACATCCGCGAGGCCGATGCGGCCTACGCGCGCGGAGATGTGGTGCGCGGTGTCGCCGCGGTTCGCGCTCTGCACCCGTGACCGAAGCGGAGCCTTACGAACTCGTCCTCACCCCGCCGGCGGTTCGTGCCCTGCAGGCCAAACTGCCTGAGACCGTGGCCGCAGCCGTGATCGAGTTCCTGACTGGCGCGCTTATCGAGAACCCCCGCCGCGTCGGGAAGCCCTTGCGTGGAGATCTCGGCGGCATCCACTCCGCACGTCGCGGGACGTACCGAGTGCTCTACCGCATCAACGACGAACGCCATGAGGTCGTCGTCGTACGCATCGATCATCGCCAGGGCGTCTACAGGCCGAACTGATCGAGTCGGTTGAGACTCATCGACGACCGCGCCGTAGAACAGTTTGCGGCGAAGCACCCGGATCCCATGCTGCCCTGGGTCCTTGGGGCCAGCGAGACAGTGAGCTTACGGTGAGCCCGGTGGTGAGGCACCCGTGCTAGCGGAGAAATCCACTGGGCAAGAACTTCCTCGTGCCAGGCGCGTCCGGAACCGTCCATCGCTCGTCGCC
>JACCTY010000070.1 GCA_013812145.1 Geodermatophilaceae bacterium
GGCCACTGCGCTTTCTGCCGTCCCCGGCGAAGACGTCGTCCTCAGCACCTGCCGGGGTTCTAGACTCGGGTGAAAGCAAGAACTGAGGAGTCGCGCTGAATCTACCGATGCCAGCCCGCAGCCAGCAGCCAACGGCTGCTGTCGTGCCGGGCGGGCCGCCACCGACCGACACCCGGTCACAGCCGCCGAACCTTGGCCCCCCGGCGGGCGTCGACGTCGTACCGGCCGAGAAAGAGCCCACCTACCCGCACGAGGCATCTGACGGTCCGGCCGCGCGGACGGCACCGCAGGCCGGGAGCGCATCGCTGCGCCGCCGCCGGGTGCGCGAGCGCATCGCCCGCCGAATGAGTCCGGGGCCGCGCAACGCCGCACCGGCCACCAAGCCGGCGCTGGAGCCGCTCGTCGCCTTGCTCCGCGCCGTACATCCCAAGGCCGACGTGCAGATCCTGCGGCGGGCCTACGACGTGGCCGAGGAGCGACACCGCGGACAGCTGCGCAAGAGCGGCGACCCCTACATCACGCACCCGCTCGCGGTGTCGCGAATCCTGGCCGAGTTGGGCATGGACGTCACGACCCTCGTCGCGAGCCTGCTGCACGACACAGTCGAGGACACCGGTTACACCACCGCGGAGATCAGCGCGGAGTTCGGTGCCGAGGTCGCCCACCTTGTCGACGGGGTCACCAAGCTGGACAAGGTCCGGTACGGCGACGCTGCGCAGGCCGAGACGATCCGCAAGATGATCGTGGCGATGGCCCGCGATCCCCGGGTGCTGGTCATCAAGTTGGCCGACCGGCTGCACAACATGCGGACGTTGCAGTACCTGCCGCCGGCCAAGCAGGAATACAAGGCCCGGGAGACCCTCGAGGTGCTCGCGCCGCTGGCGCACCGGCTCGGCATGAACACGGTCAAGTGGGAGCTGGAGGACCTCGCCTTCGCCACGCTGTACCCGAAGCGCTACGAGGAGATCGAGCGACTCGTCGCGGAGCGGGCGCCTTCGCGCGACACCTACCTCACCGAGGTGGCCGGCCGGGTCCGCGCCGAGTTGAAGATCGCCAAGATCAATTCCACGGTGACCGGCCGGCCGAAGCACTACTACTCGATCTACCAGAAGATGATCGTGCGCGGCCGCGACTTCGCCGACATCTACGACCTCGTCGGTGTGCGAGTAACCGTCGACACCGTCCCGGACTGCTACGCGGCGCTGGGAATCATGCATGCCAAGTGGCAGCCGGTCCCCGGGCGGTTCAAGGACTTCATCGCGACCCCGAAGTTCAACATGTACCAGTCGCTGCACACCACGGTGATCGGGCCGGACGGGAAGCCGGTGGAGTTGCAGATCCGGACGCAGGACATGCACCGTACGGCGGAGTACGGCATCGCGGCGCACTGGAAGTACAAGGAGACCAAAGAGGGTGCACCCGCACGCAGCCAGGACGACATGCTCTGGCTGCGGCAACTCGTGGACTGGCAGCGGGAAACCGCGTCACCGGGTGAGTTCCTGGAGTCCCTGCGCTACGACCTCGGCCCACGCGAGGTGTTCGTGTTCACGCCGAAGGGCGACGTCATCAGCCTGCCCGGGTCCTCGACCCCGATCGACTTCGCGTACGCCGTACACACCGAGGTCGGGCACCGCTGCATCGGCGCCCGGGTCAACGGCAGCCTCGTGGCGCTGGAGAGCAAGCTGTCCAACGGCGACGTCGTCGACATCTTCACCTCGAAGTCACCGAACGCCGCGCCCTCCCGCGACTGGCTCGGCTTCGTCGCCAGTTCACGCGCCCGGACCAAGATCCGGCAGTGGTTCGCCAAGGAACGCCGCGAGGACGCGATCGAGGCGGGCAAGGACGCGATCTCCAAGACCATGCGCAAGCAGGGGTTGCCACTGCAGCGGCTGTTCGGCGGCGAGGCGTTGGCCACCCTGGCCCGGGACCTGCGCTTCCCCGACGTCTCTGCCCTGTACGCCGCCGTGGGCGAGCATCAGGTCTCCGCGCAGTCCGTCGTACACAAGCTGGTGGTCTCCCTCGGCGGCACCGAGGGTGCGGTCGAGGACATCGCCGAGACGGCGGTTCCCAGCCGATCGAAGGGTCGCCGTCCCGGCGGTGACCCCGGAGTCGTGGTCCGCGGCGTGTCGGACATCTGGGTCAAGCTTGCCAAGTGCTGCACGCCGGTGCCCGGCGACGAGATCATCGGCTTCGTGACTCGCGGCGGCGCGGTGTCGGTGCATCGCCAGGACTGCACGAACGCCGGTGCTTTGCAGGCGGAGCCGGACCGCCTGATCGAGGTCGACTGGGAACCGTCCTCCGGCTCGGTCTTCTTGGTCGCCATCCAGGTCGAGGCGCTGGACCGGCACCGGCTGCTGTCCGATGTCACTCGGGTGCTGTCCGACGAGAGCGTCAACATCCTGTCCGCGTCGGTGCAGACCTCCCGTGACCGGGTGGCCGTGAGCCGGTTCACCTTCGAACTCGGCGACCCGGCGCATCTCGGTCATCTGTTGCGGATGGTCCGTAGCGTCGAGGGTGTCTACGATGTCTACCGCGTCTCCGGCTCCTGACCGTCCTGCTCGGGACGATCTCGGGGTCAGGCGACGACGGTGATCGTCTCGATCGTGATCGGCAGGTTCGGTGCGCCACCGCCGGCCTCGGCCTCGAACGAGCCGTCGTTACCGGCCGCCGCGACCTTCTCCACTACCTCCAGACCGGACGTGACCGTGCCCACGACGCTGTACTGCGGAGGTAGTTCGGTGTCCTGGAACATAATGAAGAACTGGCTGCTGGTGCTGTCCGGTTGCCCGTTGTTGGCCATCGCGATGACCCCCTTCGCGTAAGGGGTCTCACCGGCCGGCGCCTCTTGCGCATAGGCGTAGCCGGGCCCCCCGGACCCGGTGCCGCTGGGGTCGCCGCACTGCAGCACGCCGAACGTCTCCTCGTTCACCAGGCGGTGACACGGGTTGTTGTTGTAGAAGCCCGCATCGGCGAGGAACGTCATGCTCTGCACGGCGCAGGGCGCGCTGGCCCGGTCGAGGGTGAAGATCATGTTGCCCTGGTCCGTCGTCACGGCGAGGTCAACGGTCCCCGTCGTCTCGGCCGGCGTCGTGGGTTGGCCGACGTCGGTGACGTTGGGTGCGGCCGGGTCGCCCGGGAGGAACGCGCACTCGCCGGGTACGGCGGCGCTCGTCGCGGTCGCGGACGTCGGGGTCGCCGATGGGCTCGCGGCGGCGTCGGTCGGCTCGTCGTCGCCGAGGGTGCTGAAGAGAAAGACCGCGCCGATGACGACGAGTACGGACAGGGCGGCAGCCAGGACGAGGTTGCGCTGGCGCCGCTTGCGGGCGAGCTCGGCGCGGCGCTCGAGCTGGCGCTGCAGATGGCGCTGCGCGGCTTGCCGCTTCTGCTTGCTGGTCGGCACTGACTCTCCTCCACGGTCAACCCTGGAATCACCCGTTCGCATCCGCCGGCGCCGCGGGCAGCCGCCGCCGGTGATCGGGTCGCCACGATACGGGACGCCGTGTGAGGTTCCGATGAAAGCCGCTCAGCCGGCCAGCGGCTCGACCCGGATTCCGGAGAACCGCCGGAAGTCGCGGTCGTTCGTCAGGATCGTGTCCACCCCGTGTTCTCGGCAGATGGCGACGAGGACTGCGTCGGTCGTGACCGCACCCCGCACCTGACTGCTCAGAATGATCTCGCGCAGCAGGGACCAATGCCGGGCCCCCGGTGTGAGGACGCGCGCGCTCGCGCTGGTCAGCAGGCCGTCGATGGCGGCGATGGCGGTGCTCATCGCCGTCGCTGGATTGAATATTGGCTGGGTGACGACCCGAGCAAAGCCCCACGCGGCCACGATGGGGATGCCCCACGGTGTATCGCCTTCGGCGAGGGACTTCAACCGCGCGCGGGCGACGTCGTGAAACGGGGACTCGCCGCGGTGGGCGTAGACCAGGACGTTCGTGTCCACCGCGATCACGAGGGGGAAGACCCCCATTCGAGCCGGTCGAAGTACTCGTCGACCGCGGCGTTGCTGTCGATGTCGATCGACGGCGGGCGCGTCCCGTGCGTGACGGGGAAGTCGAAACGGTATGGCGGGGCGGCCGGCGCGGTCAGCAGCAGCCGCAAAGCCTCCTCGACGACGCTGGTGAACGTCGTACCACGTACGGCCGCGAGATGCTTGGCCGCGGCGAAGACGTCGTCGTTCAGGTTGAGCGTGGTCTTCATACGGACGAACCATACCCTTGCTGCCATACAATATGCTCTGCTGCCCGGGGATCTGCTGGGTAGCCTGAGTGCGGCCGATCCCGATCTCTGAGAGGTGCCTTCGCCGTGCTCGTGACCGGGTTTCCTGCCGGCGTCTTCGCAACCAACTGCTACGTCCTCGCCCCGGGGCCCGGCACGGAGTGCGTGGTCATCGACCCCGGACAGGACTCTGAGCAGCCGTTGCAATCCATGCTGGCAGAGCACCGGCTCAAGCCGGTCGCCGTCGTGCTGACGCACGGGCACCTGGACCATGTGTGGTCCGTCGTACCGGTCTGTGACGGGTATGACATTCCGGCCTACATCCACCCCGATGACCGGGCCATGCTCGCCGATCCGCTGTCCTGGCACGGCGAGGCGATCGCAGCGATGATCCGCGGCCTCACCTTCTCCGAGCCGGCCGAAGTGGTGGAGTTGACCGACGGGTTGGAGTTGACGCTGGCCGGGGTGACGCTCACCGTCCGCAAGGCGCCGGGGCACACCCGCGGTTCGGTCGTCTTCGAGCTGGATCACCCCGAGGCGCCGGTGCTGCTCTCCGGCGATCTGCTGTTCGCCGGTTCGATCGGCCGGACCGACCTGCCGGGCGGCTCCTACGAGCAGATCCTCGACTCGCTGGCCCGGGTCTGCTCGGGGCTGGCCGACGAAACCGTCGTACTGTCCGGCCACGGCCCGCAGACCACGATCGGGCGAGAGCGGGCAACCAACCCCTACCTGCGCGAGGCGGCGTCGGCGGCCGCGCGGCCGCGCAGAGGGCTGTGATGCGTTTCAGCGCGCCCAAGGGCACCTACGACATCCTGCCGCCGGAGTCCGCGGCTTTCCTGGCTGTCGTCGAGGCCCTGTCCCGACCCGCAATCCTCGCCGGCTACGGCTACGTCCAGACGCCGCTGTTCGAGGACACCGCTCTCTATCAGCGCGGGGTCGGGGAGTCCACCGACGTCGTCAGCAAGGAGATGTACACGTTCCACGACAAGGGCGGGCGATCGCTCACGTTGCGTCCGGAGGGCACCGCAGGCGTCATGCGGGCGATCGTGGAGCACCGCCTGTACGCCGGCCAGCTGCCGGTCAAGCTGTGGTACACCGGCCCGAACTTCCGGTACGAGCAGCCACAGTCCGGCCGCTACCGCCAGCACGTGCAGGTCGGGCTCGAGGCGGTCGGTGTCGACGATCCGGCGCTGGACGCCGAGGTCGTCGCCATCGCCGACGACGGCTACCGCTCCCTGCAGCTCACCGACTACACGCTGGGTCTGACCAGCCTGGGCGATGAGCAGTGCCGGCCGGGGTACCGGCGGCTGCTCGTCGAGTTCCTGGACGGCCTCGATCTGGATGCCGACACCCGCCGCCGGGTGCAGCTCAACCCGCTTCGGGTGCTCGACGACAAGCGGCCCAACGTGCAGGCGCAGCTGGTCGACGCCCCGTTGCCGCCGGATCACCTCTGTGGTGACTGCGCGGCGCACCTGGAGTCGGTGCAGTCCCGCCTGCGCGCGCTGGGTGTGCCGTACGTCGTATCACCCCGGCTGGTGCGCGGGCTGGACTACTACACCCGGACGACGTTCGAGTTCACTCACCGTGGACTCGGTGCGCAGGCCAGCATCGGCGGCGGCGGGCGCTACGACGGTCTGCTGGAAACGGTTGGCGGCCCGGCGATGTCGGGCATCGGGTTCGGGCTCGGCGTCGACCGCACCATGCTGGCGCTGGCTGCCGAGGGACGGGTCGTCGCGGAGCCCGCCCGCTGTCGGGTGTTCGGGGTGCCGCTCGGAGAGCTGGCAGCGGCCCGGTTGTTCGTCCTCGTCGCGGAGCTGCGGCGGGCCGGCATCGCCGCCGACCTCGCGTACGGCGGGCGTGGGCTCAAGGGCGCGATGAAGGCCGCCGATCGCTCCGGCGCGACGTACGCCGTCGTGCTGGGGGATCGAGACATCCAGGCCGGCACGGCCCAGCTCAAGGACCTTCGCAGCGGCGAGCAGATCGCCGTACCGCTCGACTCACTCGTCGCGACCGTCCAGGAGAGACTCACGTGATCCGCACCCACACCGCCGGCACGCTCACCGCAGAGCTGACCGGGCAGACCGTCACACTCGCCGGCTGGGTCGCTCGCCGACGAGACCACGGGGGTGTCACCTTCATCGACCTGCGCGACGCCTCGGGGCTCGCCCAGGTGGTGTTCCGCGAGGGTGATATGGCGCACCGGCTGCGCTCGGAGTTCTGCATCCGCGTGACAGGGACGGTACAGCGGCGACCGGAGGGCAACGAGAACCCGGACCTGGCCTCCGGTGAGATCGAGGTGACCGCGACCGAGCTGGAGGTGCTGTCGGAATCGGCCCCGCTGCCGTTTCCGGTCGAGGGTCTCGGATCGGGCGAGGTGGGGGAGGACGCCCGACTGCACCACCGGTATCTCGATCTGCGCCGCGGCGAGCCGGCCCGGATCCTGCGGATGCGCAGCCGGGTCAACGCCGTCGCCCGCGCGGTGCTGGCCGAGCGCGACTTCGTCGAGGTGGAGACGCCCACGCTGACCCGGTCCACACCGGAGGGCGCCCGCGACTTCCTGGTGCCGGTACGGCTGCAGCCAGGCAACTGGTATGCCCTGCCGCAGTCGCCGCAGCTGTTCAAGCAGCTGCTGATGGTCGCCGGATTCGAGCGCTACTACCAGATCACCCGGTGCTACCGGGACGAGGACTTCCGCGCCGACCGGCAGCCCGAGTTCACCCAACTGGACATCGAAATGTCCTTTGTGGACCAGGACGACGTGATCGAGCTTGCCGAGGCGGTCGTCGCCGCGTTGTGGCGAGAGATCCTCGATGTCGACATCGCGCTGCCGATCCCACGGATGACGTACGCCGAGGCGATGCGCCGCTACGGCACGGACAAGCCCGACCTTCGGTTGTCCTTGGAGCTGGTGGACCTGACTACGTACTTCGCCGGCACCGAGTTCCGCGTCTTCCAGGCCGAGCACGTGGGCGCCGTCGTCATGCCCGGCGGGGCCGCGCAGCCCCGGAAGGTGCTCGACGGCTGGCAGGAGTGGGCTCGCAGCCGGGGGGCCAAGGGGCTGGCGTACGTCCTCGTCGAGGAGAGCGGTGAGCTGCGCGGGCCGGTCGCGAAGAATCTGTCCCCGGAGCACCAGGCCGGGCTGGCCGAAGCGGCCGGCGCACGGCGCGGTGACTGCATCTTCTTCGCCGCCGCCGGCCGCCCGGAGGCGCAGGCGCTGCTCGGCGCCACCCGGGTGGAGGTCGGGCGGCGGTGCGGGTTGATCGACTACGACGACTGGCGGTTCGTCTGGGTCGTCGACATGCCGATGTTCGAGCCCACCGACGACGGCGGCTGGACCGCCGTACACCACCCGTTCACGGGTCCGGCGCGGGAGTGGACCGACCGGTTCGACAGCGAGCCGGCACACGCGCTGGCGTACGCCTACGACATCGTCTGCAACGGAAACGAGATCGGCGGCGGCTCGATCCGGATCCACCGTGCCGACGTACAGCAACGGCTCTTCGACGTCATCGGGCTCAGCGAGGAGCAGGCGAAGGAGCAGTTCGGCTTCCTGCTCGAGGCGTTCAGCTACGGTCCGCCGCCGCACGGCGGCATCGCCTTCGGGTGGGACCGGGTCTGCGCGCTGCTGGCCGGGACCGACTCGATCCGGGACGTGATCGCCTTCCCGAAGACGGGCGCCGGCTTCGACCCGCTGACCGGCGCGCCCACCCCCATCACGCCGGCGCAGCGTAAGGAGGCCGGCATCGACGCGCAGCCGGGCGCTCGGGGGTGACCATTCCGGTGCGAACCCTGCTCGGTCCCGGCCCGTCCAACCCGTACCCGGAGGCGACGCTGGCGCTCGGCCGGCCGCTGCTGGGCCACCTGGACCCGGACTTCCTGCACCTGCTGGACGAGACCTGCCACCGGCTCCGTGAGGCGTTCGGTACAAACGTCCGACGCGGCGGCCACCCGACAGGCAAAGTGGCGCTCTAGGGCGCGCTGAGGCGGCTGAGTTCCTCGGCGGTCAGCTCCAGCTCGCCGGCCCGCGCGGAGTCCGTGATCGTCTCCGGGCGGCTCGCGCCGGGGATCGGCACGACGTGCGAGCCCTTCGCGAGCAGCCACGCCAGGCAGACCCGCTGTGGACTGGCCCCATGCACTGCCGCGATCTCGGCGAAGGGCGCAAACGACGAGCCGAGATCAGCGGCGTCGCTGATCCCACCGAGCGGGCTCCACGGGATGAACGCCAGCCCCTGATCGGCACAGAAGCGCAACTCGGCCTCGCTGGAGCGAAACGCCGGCGAGAACTGGTTCTGCACACTCACCAGCGGGTCGCCGATGATCTGCTGCGCCTGCCGGATCTGCGCGAGGGTGGCGTTGCTGATGCCGACCATGCGCACCTTGCCGTCGTCATAGAGCGAGCGCAGCTCGCCGAGACTGTCTGCGTAGTCGACCTCGGGGTCCGGTCGGTGCAGCTGATACAGGCCGATCGCCTCGACGCCGAGGGCTTGCAGGCTGGCCTCACACGCTTCCCGAAGGTGCGACGGGCTGCCGTCGAGCTGCCACGAGCCGTCGCCGGGGCGGACGTGGCCACCTTTGGTCGCGACGAGCACCGTGGAGGTGTCACCGCCGCACGACGACAGTGCCTTGGCGATCAGCCGCTCGTTGTGGCCGGTCTCACCGGGCTCGAGCAAGTAGGAGTCGGCGGTGTCGATCAGCGTGATGCCCGCGTCGAGCGCGGCGTGGATCGTGGCCACGGACCGGGCCTCGTCCGGCCGGCCCTCGATCGACATCGGCATGGCGCCGAGTCCGATCTCGCTGACCGTCTGTGCCCCGATCGTGCGAGTCTGCATAACACTCCTCAAAATGGTTGGGTTACCACGCAGCTAACCCGGCAGCTTCGCGAACATTCCCTCCCGCGCCGGCTCGACAGGGACCGACTCGCGCAGCCCGAACCGGGCGTACAGCCGCCGCAGCGGGGCAGGCGCCCACCAGTTCCGCTCGCCCAGCAGTGTCATCGTCGCCGGCACCAGCAGGCAGCGAACGATCGTGGCGTCGACCGCGACCGCGAGGGCGAGCGCAACCCCCATCTGCTTGATCCCGAGCATCTGCGCGGTCGCGAACCCGCCGAACACGATCACGACCAGCAGCGCGGCGCAGGTGATGATCCGGCCGCTGCGCTGCAGCCCGAGCCGCACCGCGGCATCGTTGTCCTTCTGGCCGGCAGGCTGCGCGTCGTACGTCTCCTTGATCCGCGCCAGCAGGAACACCTCGTAGTCCATCGACAGTCCGAACGCGAACGCGAACACGAGCACCGGCACCCAGGTCTCGATCGCGCCGGTCGCCTCGAAGCCGAGCAAGCCCTCCAGGTGGCCGTCGGCGAAGATCCACACCAGAGCACCGAACGTCGCACCGAGCGAGACGGTGTTCATCACCAGAGCTTTGACCGGTACGACGAGCGACCCGGTCATCAGGAACAGCAGGACCAGCGTGGCGAGGGCCACGAGCAGAAAGGCCCACGGCGCCCGGGATGCGATCGAGTGCTGGAAGTCCACCAGGATGGCGGCCTGGCCGGTGACATAGGACTCGCCGGGTGCGGGATCGGCGCGCAGGGCGGCGACGAGCGCCTTGGCGGTGTCGCCCTGGCTCGTACCGTCCGGTACGACGCTCAGCACCGTGACGCCGTCATCCAGCGCGACCGGCGGAGTCACCGCCGCGACGATGCCCTCGGGGAGAGTGGGCAGCACGCCGGCTGCCCACGCCTGCAGTTGCGCCGGCGTGGACCGGGCCACCACGGTGACCGGATCGGTGCCGCCGCCGGGAAAGCGCTCGGCGAGCGCCTCGTCCACCTGTCGGCTCTCGAACCCGGCCGGCAGCAGCTCCGACCCGCCGTTGGCGAACGTCACGCCGAGCACCGGCGCGCCCAGCAGGACCAGGCCGGCGGACACGAGCAACGCCACCGACCAGGGCCGGCGCTGCACACGGGTGGCCAGCCGGGCGAAGGCGCCGTCGTCGGGCAGCGGTTGGGTAGGTGCCTTGATCCGGTGACCGAGCGCGGCGAGCAGCGCCGGCACGAGCGTGAGGGCTGCCAGCAGAGCGATCAGGACGACCGCCACACCGGCGGCCCCGATCGCCTTGAAGATGGGCTCGGCGAACAGGAACAGGCCGCTGAGCGCCGTCGCGACGGTCAGCGCCGAGAACAGGATCGTCCGGCCGGCCGTCTCCGCCGTGCGGACGACCGCGGCTTCGACGGACCGGCCGCGGCCGCGTTCCTCGCGGAATCGGCTGACCATCAGCAGCGAGTAGTCGATGGCCAGGCCGAGACCCATGAACGTCGTCACCGGTACGACGTTGGGGTCGAGGTCGATCACCGTGGAGAAGCCCAGCAGGCACAGGAACGCCCCGGCTATCGAGGCCACCGCGCCGACGATCGGCAGCCCAGCGGCCAGGAACCCGCCGAAGATCACGATCATCACGATGAGCGTGATCGGCAGCGCGATCAGCTCGGCGAAGGCGATGTCCTTCTCGATCTGCTCGTTGATCTCGTCGAACAGCCGCAGATCACCACCGACGATCACATCGGCCAGCCCGTCTCGTTCCAGCAGCCGGAGCACCGACTCCACGCCTGCGACCGTCTCGTCGCGGTCACCGAGATCCCGCTCCAGGTCGACGATGAACGCCACCGCTTCGCCGTCGTCGGCGACCAGCCGCCCGCCATCGGGTGAGCCCGGCCAGCTGACCTGCCCGACGCCGCCGAGCAGCTCCAGGTCCTCGGCCAGCACGGCCAGCACCGGGTCGTCGGCGGCGATGCCGTCGAGGACCGCGACGACCTGGCCGTCGTACGGCGAGACGTCGTTGATCAAGTCGAGGCCGCGGATCGACTCGCTGTCCGAGCCGCCCCGGGTCGGCTCCAACCGGTTGAAGACCTGCCCGCCGACGGAGAAACCGACGGCGACCAGCAGCACCCACGCCGCCAGTACGAGCCAGCGCCGAAGCTGACAGAACCGACCGAGGCGGCCAAGCATGCGAAGCTCCCAGAATGACGTGCCGGGACGACTACAGCAGGATGTCATTCCCCGATGCCGCCGCTCGTCCGCCCTTGGACGATGTCGCCTCCTGGCACGTGCTGACCCCGTTGCTGCGGCCCTACCTGCCGTGGTCCGCCGGCGCGCTGCGCCCGGCCGGGCTGGTGACCGTGCTCAACGACGTGTGGTTCCGCGCGTCGGCGTCGGTCGTCGAACTCGGCAGCGGCGTGAGCACGATCGTCCTCGCCCGGCTGTTGAAAGAGCTGGGCGCGGGGCACCTGCTGGCTGTCGAGCACGACGACGCCTGGGCCGCCCGCGTGCTCCGGCAGCTTGATCGGGAGAGACTGGCCGACGTGGTCGACGTCGTCCGCGCGCCGCTGCGGCCGCACGAGCGGGCCTGGGACCACACCGACTGGTACGACGAAGCTGTCCTGTCCCGAGCGTTCGATGATGCCGGCAAGCCGATCGACGTGCTCGTGGTGGACGGCCCGCCGGCCTGGCAGTCAGGCTGCGAGCATGCCCGGTATCCGGCCCTCGGTAGCGTCGCCGCCTGGCTGGCGCCGGGCGCGACGATCGTGCTCGACGATGTCGAGCGAGCCGGTGAGCAGGCGGTGCTCGCGCGCTGGCAGCACGAACACCCGATCGCCTTCAACCTGCGCCCCGCCGCGGGCATCGCGGTCGGCACCTGGCCGGGAGTCTGAACGTGGATGTCATCCGAGTCATCGGCGTCCTGGAACAGGGTGGCGGGCAGTTGTCGGCGCTGCGTCTGTCGGTCGGGTTACGGGCGCACGGAATCAACACTGTCCGGCTGCTTGCCGGTGACGCGACGCCGGGAGGAGTCGCTCTGGCGCGGCGTTACGGCGTGGAAGTCGAGACGTTCGTCGATCCCGAACGCGCTGAGTACCGAGGCCTGCAGTGGCGGGACGATCCCGACTTCGCCGACTGGCTGGCGCCCCGGCTCGCCGGCGCCGACCTCGTGCACGCTCACATGGCCGGCGCGTGGATAGCGGCCGCGGCGGTGATCGGGTCCGATGTGGCGTTGATCGCCAGCGAGCACAACGCGGTGACCTGGCCGTGCGGAGACTTCACCTCCTCAGCCGTCGCTGCGGCCTCCCGGGTGGATGCGTTCTTCGCCCATGGCCCGGCGGCGCACAAGTTCGCGGTCTCGATCGGCCTACCCGAGGCGGTGCTGCACGAGGGACGCTCGGCGGTGGAGGGTCTGGACGCGACGCCGTTGCCCGGTTTGGCCACGCCGCGGCTCACGTTCACCGGCCGCCTGCACACCGAGAAGGGTCCGGACCTGCTCGTCGAGGCGCTCGCCCGGCTCCAGGCACCGCTGTGCGCCTATCTCGTCGGCGACGGGCCGGCCTCAGCTCAGGTGACCGAGCAGGTGCACGCGTTGGGACTGAGTGCATCGGTCCGGCTCGTCGGCTGGTTGTATGAACCTGGCCGATACGTCGCCGGCTCCTCGGTACACGTCGTCCCGTCCCGCGAGGAGGCCTGGTCGCAGAGCGCCGTGATCGGACTCGGGCTCGGGGTACCGGTGATCGGTACCGCCGTGGAAGGTCTGCCGCTCACCCTTGGCGAGGGCCGCGGAGTCCTCGTGTCACCGGAGGACCCGGGCGCGCTCGCGGCGGCGATCGACGCGGTTCTGGACGGCTCGTCCCGACCCGATCCGGCGCCGGGAAGGGCCTACGCCGGGCAGTTTACGATCACCAGCGTGGCGGCCGGATATGCCCGCGTCTACACCGCGGCAGTGGCCCGGCGATCATGACGTTCGGTGGCCCGATTCGCCCGGATCGCCCCAGCTTCGAGTGCCCGGATCGTCATGATCGGCGCGGCATGGGCCTGCTGCGGGCTGCGAGGCGGGCTCCATGACGCTGTTCGACGCGGCGGCGGAGGACGCGGCCGCGGCGACCGCGCCGCTGGCGGTTCGGATGCGACCGCGCACGTTGGACGAGGTCCTCGGGCAGGAGCACCTGCTCGCACCCGGTTCACCGTTGCGTCGTCTGGTCGAGAGCGACGCGGCGATGTCGCTGATTCTCTACGGCCCGCCCGGCACGGGGAAGACCACGATCGCGTACGTCGTGTCGCTGGCGACGAGCCGGCGCTTCGTCCAGCTGTCCGCGCTCAACGCCGGCGTCAAGGACGTCCGGGCGGTGATCGAGCAGGCGCGGCGCGACCTCGGCATGAGCGGGACAAGAACCGTGCTGTTCATCGACGAGGTTCACCGCTTCTCCAAGACCCAGCAGGACTCGCTGCTCGGCGCCGTGGAGGACCGTGTGGTCAGCCTGATCGCCGCGACCACCGAGAACCCGTTCTTCTCGATCGTCAGCCCGCTGCTGTCCCGGTCCCTGCTGCTCAGCCTGCAGCCGCTCACCGACGAGGCGATAGCCGAACTCGTCGAGCGCACGCTGACCGACGATCGGGGGCTGGCCGGCGCGTTCACCCTGACCGAGCAGGGCCGCGCGCACCTGCTGCGGATCGCCGACGGCGACGCCCGCCGGGCGCTGACCGCGCTGGAAGCGGGCGCCGGCGCGGCCCGCGCCCAAGCCACCACCGAGATCGGCGTCGAGACGCTGGAGGCCGCCGTCGACCGGGCGGCGGTCCGCTACGACAGAGACGGCGACCAGCACTACGACGTCACGAGCGCCCTGATCAAGTCCATCCGCGGCAGCGACGTCGACGCGGCGATGCACTACCTGGCCCGGATGGTCGAGGCGGGCGAGGACCCCCGCTTCATCGCCCGGCGGCTGGTCATCTCGGCAAGTGAGGACATCGGGATGGCCGACCCGACCGCGCTGCTCACCGCGGTTGCCGCCGCGGAGGCGGTCGCGTTCATCGGGATGCCGGAGGGCCGCATTCCGCTGGCGCAAGCCGTCGTACACCTCGCTCTGGCGCCGAAGTCCAACGCCTCGTACGTCGCCATCAACGAAGCGCTCGACGATGTACGCCGGGGTCTGGCCGGCTCGGTGCCCGCGCCGCTTCGTGACGCCAGCTACCAGGGTGCCCGGCGGCTCGCGCACGGCTCGGGGTACGTCTACCCGCACGACGATCCCGGCGGCGTCGTGGCCCAGCAGTACGCCCCCGACACGGTCGACGGAAAGGCTTACTACCGGCCGACAGAGCGAGGCGCGGAGAAGACGCTGCGGCAGCGGCTGGTGCGTATCCGGGAGATCCTCCGCGCCCGCAGAGGATAGGGTCTTTCGGGGCCGGGCCGATCGGCCGGCACGAAACCACAATCTTCAGCCGAGGGGAGTGACTCTGGTGTCCGCTGGTGAGTGGGCCGCAGTGGTCGCCGCGGGAGCGTTCGTCCTGCTGGTGATCTTCTTGGCCGTCCCCCTCCTCAAGCTCGGCCGGACGCTGGACGAGACGACCCTCGCGATCCGAAAGGCGCATGAGGGCGCCGGCCCGCTCCTGGATGGAGCTGCGGTCACCGTGAGCCAGGTCAACAGCAACCTGGAACGGGTCGAGGGCATCACCACGAACGCGCAGGCGCTGTCCAGCAACGCCGCCGCTCTCGCCTCCCTGTTCGCGGCCACCCTTGGCGGTCCAGTGGTCAAGGTCGCCGCGTTCTCCTACGGCGTGCGCAAGGCGTCCAAGGCGCGCCGGAGATCTGACTCCGACACTCGGCTGACGCGGCGGAGGAGAGCACGATGAGGCGGCTGTTCTGGGTCGCCATGGGCGCCTCCATCGGCGGGCTCGTCGTGCGCAAGGCCAGCCGGGCCGCGCAGCAGCTCACCCCGGCCAGCATCGCCGGCAACGTGGCCGAGGGCATCCGTGACCTGGGTGCGGCCGTGCGCGAGTTCACCGTCGACGTCCGCGAGGGCATGCGCGAGCGGGAGGAGGAACTGCGCGACGGCGTGGGACTGGACGGTCGCCTCGGCGCCAAGCCGGAGGACTTCAGGCAATGAGCCGAGAGCGAGTGAGCATCGCAGCGAGCGTCAGCGAGCGAGGAGCGGAGCGAGCGGTGCGCCGGAGCCGAGCATCGCAGGAGTTGCTCGGCGGGCCCGACAGCGCATCGGCAGGCAAGATCGCAGCGCGGCCGCAGAGCGGCTCCGAGGAGCGGAGGCGACTCGCGCGCGCAGCGCGCCGTGACACAGCGCACGAGGCGGGCCGGCACTGATGCGTACCGCAGACATCCGTCGCCGCTTCCTCGAACACTTCACCGCGCGAGGTCACACCCTGGTTCCCAGCGCGAGCCTGATCGCCGACGATCCCACGTTGATGTTCACCGTCGCCGGCATGGTGCCGTTCGTCCCGTATCTCACCGGCCGCGAGCCGGCGCCGTACCCCCGCGCCGTGAGCGTGCAGAAATGCGTGCGGACACTGGACATCGACGAGGTTGGCAAGACCACCCGGCACGGCACGTTCTTCCAGATGAACGGCAACTTCTCCTTCGGCGACTACTTCAAAGCGGGCGCGATCGAATACGCCTGGGAGCTGGTCACCAATCCGCCGCGAGACGGAGGACTCGGCTTCGATCCGGACCGGATCTGGGTCACCGTCTACCAGGACGACGACGAGGCAGCGAAGCTCTGGCCACAGCTGACCGGCCTGCCGCCGGAGCGGGTGCAGCGGCTCGGGATGGCGGAGAACTACTGGTCCACCGGCCAGCCCGGCCCGGCCGGCCCGTGCTCGGAGATCTTCTTCGACCGTGGCCCCATCTTCGGTCCCGACGGCGGGCCGGCGGAGGACAAGGGCGGCGACCGGTTCCTGGAGTTCTGGAACCTCGTCTTCATGCAGTACGAGCGCGGGCCCGGCGAGGGCAAGAACTTCCCGATCCTCCGCGAGCTGCCGAGCAAGAACATCGACACCGGAATGGGTCTGGAGCGGGTCGCCTACCTGCTGCAGGGCGTCGACAACCTGTACGAGATCGACGAGGTGCGGCCGGTCCTCGACGCCGCGGCGGAACTCACCGGCCGCCGCTACGGCGACGACCACGACGCAGATGTGCGGCTGCGGGTGATCGCCGACCATGTGCGCACCGGGCTGATGCTGATCGGCGACGGGGTCACCCCCTCCAACGAGGGACGGGGCTACGTCCTGCGTCGCATCCTGCGCCGGGCGGTGTGGGCGATGCGGCTGCTCGGATATGAGGATCCGGCGTTTCCGGTGCTGTTCCCGGCCTCCCGCGACGCGATGGCCCCGTCGTACCCGGAGATCGCGACGGACTACGGGCGGATCGCAAGCTATGCGTATGCCGAGGAGGAGGCGTTCGGGCAGACGCTGCGGCAGGGCACCACCATCCTCGACCTCGCAGTGCGAGACACCAAGGCGGCTGGCGCGTCGGAGCTGTCCGGTGAACGTGCGTTCGCGCTGCACGACACGTTCGGGTTCCCCATCGACCTGACCCTGGAAATGGCCGCCGAACAGGGCCTGTCGGTGGACGAGGTCGGCTTCCGTCAGCTGATGAACGAGCAGCGAAGCCGGGCCCAGGCGGACTCCCGGGCTCGCAAGAGCGGCCGGGCGGACGTCTCGGCCTACACCGCGATCCTGTCGGCGTCCGGGCCGACGGAGTTCACCGGCTACGTCGAGGTGTCGCGGGAGTCGCGGATCACCGGTCTGCTCACCGCCGATGGCGTCGTCGAGACCGCGGGCGAGGGCGAGGAGGTCGAGGTCATCCTCGACGTCACCCCGTTCTACGCCGAGAGCGGCGGCCAGCAGCCGGACTGGGGCGTCATCCGGGCCGGCGGGGGCGAGCTCGAGGTCGTCGACGTCCAGTCCCCGCTGCCGGGTGTGATCGTGCACCGCGCGCGTGTCGTCACCGGCGAGGTCCGGCGCAGCGACGAGGCGTACGCCGAGGTGGACGTCGGCCGGCGCCGGGCGATCTCCCGGGCGCACACCGCCACCCACCTGATCCACCGGGCGATCCGCCGCGCGCTCGGGGAATCCGCCGCGCAGGCCGGCTCCCTCAATGCCCCTGGCCGACTGCGGTTCGACTTCACCACCCCCTCGGCGGTCCCGCCGAGTGTGCTCGCCGACGTCCAGGACGAGGTGAACGCCGTCCTCATCGACGACCTCGAGGTGCGCGCCTATGTGACCAATCAGGCCGAGGCCCGGCGGATCGGGGCGCTCGCGCTGTTCGGGGAGAAGTACGGCGACGAGGTGCGCGTCGTCGAGGTCGGCGACTACGCCCGGGAGCTGTGCGGTGGTACCCACGCCGCACGCTCAGGACAGCTCGGGATGGTGCAGTTGTTGTCCGAGTCATCCATCGGCGCCGGGGTACGCAGGGTCGAGGCGCTGGTCGGGATGGACGCGTTCCGCTTCCTGGCGCGTGAGCACGTTCTGGTGAGTCAGCTCGCGGACACCTTCAAGGTGCCCGCCGAGGAGCTGCCGGAGCGGGTGCACGGCGTACTCGAACGTCTGCGGCAGGCCGAAAAGGAGCTGGAAAAGGTCAAGGGGCAGGCCGCGCTCGCCGGGGCGGGGGCGCTGGCCACGGCGGCCAAGGACGTCTTCGGCGTCGCGTTCGTCGGGGCGCAGGCGCCGGGCGAACTGTCCGGGGGAGAGCTTCGTACTCTGGCGCTGGACGTGCGGGGCCGCCTCGACCCGGCCGCGGCCGGCGTGGTCGTCTTGCTCGGTCGCGCGAACGGCCGGGTCTCGTTCGTGGTGACCCTCAACGAGCCGGCGCGCGGATGGCATCTGTCGGCGGCGGAGGTGCTGCGCGCGTTCGCGCCGGCCGTGGACGGTCGAGGTGGTGGCCGCGAGGACATGGCGCAGGGGGCCGGCACCCGACCGGACGGGATCCCCGAGGCGTTGCGGCTGGCCGAGCATGCAGTCGCCCAGCGGGTGACCGGTTCGGCATGAGGGGACCGGGGCGGCGGCTCGGTGTGGACGTGGGCTCCGTGCGGGTCGGCGTCGCGCTCAGCGACCCGGCCGGGATCCTCGCCAGCCCGCTCGTCACGCTTGCTCGCGATGTCCGTAATCGGCGGGATCTAGCGCAACTCGGTGAGTTAGTGCTGGAGTACGACGTTGTGGAGGTCATCGTCGGGCTGCCGCGGCACCTTTCCGGGCAGCTGGGAACGTCCGCGCGTGATGCCGATGACTACGCGCAACGGCTCGGTCACCGGATCGCTCCGGTGCCCGTACGGCTCGTCGACGAGCGGTTGTCCACCGTCAGTGCGAGCCGCTCACTGCGCGATCGGGGGGTCCGAGGCCAGGATCAGCGCGCGGTCGTCGATCAGGCGGCCGCGGTGTACATACTCCAGGGATGGCTCGATGGGGGTGCGCGGCACCGTGACTGACGAAGACGGCGGCGACCTGTCCCTCCTGGTCGACACCGACCGCCCAGCGGGTACCCGGGCCAGGCACCGGCGACGGCGGCGCACGCGGAGCGCCTTGGGTTCGGCCCTCGCCGTCGTCGTGATCGCCGCGCTTGTCGTCGGCGTGTTCATCGGCGGCAGAGCACTGATTGGAGCCTTCGACGGTTTTGGCGACGTGCCCGACTACACCGGCTCGGGCAGCGGGCCGGTGCAGATCCGGATCAATCAGGGAGACACCGCTGCGGACATCGCCACGACGCTGTTTGAAGCCGACGTCATCAAGAGCGAGCGCGCCTTCCGTGACGCCGCCACCGAGAACCAGGAGTCGTTGTCCATCCAGCCCGGCCTGTACGAGATACGCATGCAGCTCCCCGCGACGACCGCACTGGAGCTGCTGCTGGACCCGGTGTCCCGGCTTACCGAGATCGTCACGATCCCCGAGGGCTTCACCCAGGAACAGACACTGCTGGCACTGTCCGAGGCGACCGAGATCCCCCTCGTCGAGTTCGAGACCGCGGCGAATCAAGTCGAGTCGCTGGGTCTTCCGGCGTACGCCGCCGGGCGGCTGGAGGGTTTCCTGTTCCCGGCCACCTACACGTTCGACCCCGAGGACGGCCCGCTGGAGATGCTGCAGCAGCTGGTGGCGCAGTTCACGACGGTGGCGAGCAGCCTGGATCTCGAGGCGCGGGCGGCCCAGCTGGGTGTCCTGCCGTACGACGTCGTGGTCATCGCCTCGATGATCCAGTCCGAGAGCCGGATCGACGCCGAGCGACCGATGATCGCTCAGGTGGTCTACAACCGGCTGCAGCAGAACATCCCGCTGGGCATCGACGCCACCACGGCCTACGACCTGGGCAAGCCGGGGACCGAACTCACCACGGAGGACTTCCAGATCGACTCCCCGTACAACACCCGGCTCAATGTCGGTCTCCCGCCCACACCGATCTCCAGCCCCGGTGAGGCCTCGCTGGAGGCTGCGCTCGCCCCGGTCCCGGGCGACTGGATCTACTACGTGCTCGAGAACGCCGAGGGAAACCACTTCTTCACCGCCAGCGCCGCGGAGTTCGAGGCCGCAAAGGCGCGCTGCCAGGCGGCGGGTCTCGGCTGCGGGTAACCCACCGGGCGGCGGTCCTGGGCCGGCCGGTCGCGCATTCCTGGTCCCCGGCGCTGCACCGGGCGGCGTACGACGCACTGGGTCTCGCGGACTGGCACTACGACGCGGTCGAATGCGACGAGGAACGGCTGCCGGCGCTGCTGGCCGGACTGGACGCCACGTGGGCCGGACTGTCGCTGACGATGCCGCTCAAGCGGGCGGCGCTGCTGCTGTCGTCGTCCGCGTCAGTGGCGGCCCGAGCCGTCGGCGCGGCGAACACCCTGGTGCCTGGCGACGGCGGCTGGCACGCCGAGAACACCGACGTGGCCGGCCTGCGGGTAGCCCTCGCCGAGGTCGGCGTAACGCGGGTACGGCGAGCCGTCGTGCTCGGAGCGGGCGGTACGGCGCGGGCGGCGCTCGCTGCGCTCGCCAAGTTCGGTGAATGCACCCCGACCGTCCTGGTGCGCGAACCGTCGCGGACGGTAGACCTGATGGCCGCGGCAGAGCGGCTCGGCGTACGACCGATCCTCCGGCGCTGGCCGACGGTGCTTGACCCGGACTGGGATGTCCTGGTCTCCACGGTGCCGGCCGGAGCGGCCGACCGACTGGCCTCCGGCCCCTGGCCACCCGGCGGCGTCCTGCTCGATGTGGTTTATGCGCCGTGGCCCACGGCGCTCGCGCTGGCCGCACGGGCTGCCGGGGTGCCTGCCGTGGTCGGCGGTGGGGAGGTGCTGCTGCACCAGGCCGCCGCCCAGGTGGAACTCATGACTGGCCTGGCTGCCCCGCTGGCCGCGATGCGCACCGCCCTCGCCCAGCTGCTGCGTCGGTAGGTTCGGCCGGTATGGCGCTCAACCCTACGGACGTTGCGCGAGGCAGCGGGAGCTCCCGTGGTTGCGTCCGTAGGTTTGCACGCTATGGCGCTCATCCTTTCGGACGTTGCGGTGGTCCCAGCAGTGGCCGTTGTGGGGCTGCTACTCGGTCCGATGCTGGCCGCGCTGACTCACAGAGCGTCAACCGACGCCCCAATGTCGATCCGTGGCCTGCTCCGGGGTGTGCCCGCCCCGACGCGGCGGATCACCTGGATCAGTGCCGCCAGCGCCGCCGTGTTCGCGGTCCTGGCCGCGGTGATCGGTGCTGAGGCGGCGCTGCCGGCGTTCCTGCTGATGGGCGCAGCCGGCCTGGTACTTGCGGTGATCGACACGGAGCACCACCGGCTGCCCGACCGGGTAGTCCTGCCCACCTACGTCCTGGGCGCCACGCTGCTGCTGCTGGCGGCGACCTTGACCGGTGACTTCACGGCCTGGCTGCGTTCGTTGTTCGCCGCAGCGGTGGTGTTCGCGGTGTTCTTCGGACTCGCGCTGATCAGCCCCGAGGGGTTCGGCTTCGGCGACGTGAAGCTGGGCGGCCTGCTCGGCATGTTTCTCGGCTGGCTCGGCTGGGGCTACGTCGTGCTCGGCGTGGTCGCCGGGTTCCTGCTCGGCGCCGTGGTCTCGGTGCTGCTCATCGCGCTGCGTCGTGCCTCCCTGCGTACGCCGGTCCCCTTCGGCCCGGCTCTGCTGGCCGGCGCGATGGCAGCCGTCGTGGCCGGTCCCGAGCTGCTGTTGACCTAGTGTCGCGTGTCGTAAGTAGCTTTACGGTCGCTGGGTTGAGACAATGAGTTGTGCCCATCGCTGCGGCCTTGCCGGTCGGGGACGAGGACAGGTCGGTGCTGCGGTCGTGGACCCGTTCGTCGGGGTTGCGGGCGGGGTTGGCGCAGCGGGCGCGGATCGTGTTGCTGGCCGCTGACGGGGTGCCCAACGCCGAGATCGCCGCCCGGGTCGGGGTCAGCCGGCCGACGGTGAACCTGTGGCGTGACCGGTACGCCGGCGCCGGGCTGGCCGGGTTGGAGGACCGGCCCCGCCCTGGTCGACCACGACGGGTCGATGAGACCCAGATCGTGGTGGCCACCTTGACCCCGCCACCACCGAAGCTCGGGGTCACGCACTGGTCGAGCCGGCTGTTGGGCGACCATCTCGGGGTCGGCAACGCCACCGTGGCCCGGGTCTGGCGCCGGTGGGACCTGCAGCCGTGGCGGGTGCAGAC
>JACCTY010000154.1 GCA_013812145.1 Geodermatophilaceae bacterium
ATGAACTCCAGCGCGGTCAGGACACCCATCTGCAACTCGTCTGCGCCGAGGATGGTCACGGCGAGGTAGGGCAGCGCGATCAGGCTCACCTGGGTCCCGAACTGGCTGATCGTGTCGCCGATCCACAACTGCCGGAAGTCGTGGTGGAACATCAGGCTGCGGCGCTTCGACACCGTCCGTTGCGTCACGGCTGACAGGGTGACCCGAGCGATTGGGACTTGTCAATCACTTTAGCGTGTGGCCGTTACGCTCTTAGCGTGACCGCGCCGGAACCCCAGTCTGCGCTTCGGCTCGACGGCGAGCGTCGTACGGCGACCGACGCGGAGGCTCGGGCGCTGGCCAGCGCCACCCGGCTGCGGATCCTGCGAGCGTGCCTCGACGAGCCGCTCACGAACAAGGAGATCGCCTCCCGGATCGGGCGCAACCCGGCCACTGCGTTGCACCATGTGCGGACATTGGTCTCGACCGGGTTCCTCGTCCCGGCGGAGGAACGGCGCGGTGCGCGGGGGGCGCGCGAGGTCCCGTACCTGGCCACTGGCAAGTCCTGGCTGATGGACGACGCCCTGCACGGCAGGCCGCGCGATCACATGCTGGCCGCGTTCCTGGAGGAGGTGGCGGCGGTCGGCGAGGCCAACCTGAGCAGCTCCCGGCTGGGTCTTCGATTGTCGGAGGAGGAGTACGAGCAGTTCCGGGCAAGGCTCTGGGAGCTGCTCGACGAATACGCCCGCCGTCCGATGACTCCCGGCGGGCGACGATGGTCGGTGTACGTCGGCGTTCACCCCGAGGAGGCGTGAGAGGTTGAACCGCCATGACGGCAACAGGGTGCTGCAGGACCGCTTCGACACCCGACGCGCTGCCGGCGGCGGACCCAGCGCGTCCTGAGTCGGATCAGCGAGGTCAATCCGCTCGCCGGACGGCGTGGAACGTGTCAGGCTGGTGGGCGTATGAGTGACCCCCTGATCGACCAGCAGACCGACGACGACCGTCCGGACGATATCTTCCATGACATCGAGGGCGAGGGCTTCGACCGCGAAGACCGCGGCGCCTTGCGCCGGATCCCCGGCCTGTCCACCGAACTCGCCGACGTCACCGAGGTCGAGTACCGCCAGCTGCGCCTGGAGCAGGTGGTGCTCGTCGGTGTCTGGACCGAGGGAACGGTGACCGACGCGCAGAACTCGCTGACCGAACTGGCCGCGCTCGCCGAGACGGCGGGCTCCGTCGTACTGGATGCCGTCATGCAGCGGCGCGACAAACCCGATCCGGCGACGTACATCGGGTCCGGCAAGGCCAAGGAACTGCGGGAGATCGTCGCCGCCACCGGGGCCGACACGATCGTCTGCGACGGCGAACTCAGCCCCGGGCAACTGCGCCAGCTCGAGCAGGTGGTGAAGGTCAAGGTGATCGACCGGACCGCTTTGATCCTCGATATTTTCGCCCAGCATGCGTCCAGCAAGGAGGGTAAGGCGCAGGTCGAACTGGCGCAGATGAGCTACATGCTCCCGCGGCTGCGCGGCTGGGGTGAGTCGATGTCCCGACAGGCCGGTGGACGCGTCGCCGGTGGCGGCGGGATGGGTACGCGGGGCCCGGGCGAGACCAAGATCGAGACCGATCGCCGCCGGATCCGGTCTCGGATGGCCAAGCTGCGTAGCGATATCGGTGACATGCGGACCACCCGCGAGACCAAGCGGCAGGAGCGCTCGCGGCATGCGGTGCCGTCGGTGGCGATCGCCGGCTACACGAACGCCGGCAAGTCCTCGCTGCTCAACCGGCTCACCGGTGCCGGCGTTCTGGTCGAGGACGCGCTATTCGCGACGCTCGACCCGACGGTACGGCGATCGCAGACCCGCGACGGGCGGGTGTTCACGCTCACCGACACCGTTGGTTTCGTCCGGCACCTGCCGCACCAACTCGTCGAGGCGTTCCGCTCGACGCTGGAGGAAGTGTCGGAGTCCGAGCTGATCCTGCACGTGGTCGACGGCTCGCACCCCGATCCCGAGTCGCAGATCAACGCCGTACACGAGGTGTTCGGAGACATCGACGCGCTCAAGGTGCCCGAGGTCATCGTCGTGAACAAGACCGATGCCGCATCGCCGGAGACGTTGCTGCGGCTGCGCTCGGTGGTGCCTGAAGCGGTGTTCGTCTCGGCCCGGACAGGGGAGGGCCTGGAGGACCTGCTCGACATCTTGGACGCTCGGTTGCCGCGGCCGGAGATCGACGTGCACGTGCTGCTGCCGTATGACCGCGGGGACCTGGTGTCGCGGGTGCATGGCAGTGGTGAGGTGTTGACCGAGGAGCACGAACCGACCGGCACCGTCCTCACCGCGCGGGTCGGGTCCGAGCTGGCGGCGCAGCTCGCGCCGTACGCCATCTGACGCCCTTCACCGACGTGCCATCCGCGGGTCGATCACAGGGTGGTCACGGGGCGGTAGCGTTGGACTTGTGTCGACCGAGCTCATCGCCGAGCGGGAGTCGCGCTCGGCCGCCGACCGGGCCTGGTGTCCGCCTCTCCCGGTGGTCCTCGGGTCGGCGCTGCTCGGCGTCTGGCTGACCCTCGACGTCGTCCTCGGTGGGCCGTGGCTGCGTGTCGACGTCGCTGTCGCCGACTGGGTGGACGTGATCGACCTGCGCGGCTCCACGGTTCCCAACGCGCTGCTGTGGCTGCTGTCGCAGACCGGTGGAAGGGCAACGGTTCTCGTGGTCGTCGGTCTGCTGACCGTCTACATCATGCGCCAACACCGCGTGTGGCAGCCGCTGCTGCGGGTCCTCGTCGCGTTCGTCCTGCTCACCGTCGTGGTGTACGCCTTGAAGATCGGGCTGGGGAGAACCGCTCCCGGTTCCGGCGCCTCCGTCCTGTACGTCGACGGGCGTTCGTACCCGTCGGGGCACTCGGCCAACGCGGTGCTGTGGTGGGGGCTGGCCGTCTGGCTGGTCAGGTCCTACGGCCTGCCGGCCTGGGCGGTCCGGCTGTTCACGGTCGTCGCGTTGGCCGCTCCCGTGTTGACCAGCCTGTCGATGCTGGCGCTGAACTACCACTGGTTGACCGACGTACTGGCCGGTGTGGCCTTGGGCATCGTGCTGCTGCGCGTCTTGCACCTGATCTTCAGCACCCGGCTGGGAGACTGGGGGAGTGCGGGTCGTCCTGGTGGCCGGGATC
Organism: Geodermatophilaceae bacterium; assembly: GCA_013812145.1. GTDB lineage: Bacteria > Actinomycetota > Actinomycetes > Mycobacteriales > Geodermatophilaceae > JACCTY01. The sequence goes on from JACCTY010000154.1 coordinate 3,155, forward strand.
GTGATCGGGTGCTCGCTTCCCGTTCCGACCCTCGCGGCTGACCCGGCGTTCGGGCCGCCGTCTGTTTTGTGCACCGTCAGCGACCCTCGGCTGACCGAGGCCAGCGGGTTGGCCGTCGACGGTTCGCGGCTGTTGATGGTCAACGACGGTGGCTCGGCGTTGGAGGTCTTCGTGCTGGACCGGTCCTGCCGGGTGACGTCGGTGGTCACTTCGCCCGTCGATCC
>JACCTY010000155.1 GCA_013812145.1 Geodermatophilaceae bacterium
CAGTTCAGCCCGGACACCCCCTGGCAGCGCGAGCTGGAGGACGCCTTCCCGTACGTCGAGACGCCGGACCAGCAAGAGGCGATCAACGAGGTCAAGGCGGACATGGAGAAGCCGATCCCGATGGACCGGGTGATCTGCGGCGACGTCGGCTACGGCAAGACCGAGATCGCCGTACGCGCGGCGTTCAAGGCGGTGCAGGACGGCAAGCAGGTCGCCATCCTGGTGCCTACGACGTTGCTTGCCCAGCAGCATTTCTCCACGTTCTCCGAGCGGATGGCGCAGTTCCCGGTCACGGTGAAGGTGGTCAGCCGGTTCAACTCGGCAATTGAACAGGCGGCGACCCTGGCCGGCGTCGCCGAGGGGTCGGTCGACATCGTGATCGGCACCCACCGGCTGCTGCAGCCCTCGACCCGGTTCAAGGACCTGGGGCTGGTCGTCGTGGACGAGGAGCAGCGCTTCGGTGTCGAGCACAAGGAGTACCTCAAGACGCTGCGCACCGCGGTCGACGTACTGACGATGTCGGCCACCCCCATCCCGCGGACGCTGGAGATGAGCCTGACCGGCATCCGGGAGATGTCGACGATCCTCACCCCGCCGGAGGAGCGGCACCCGGTGCTGACGTTCGTGGGCGCGTACAGCGAGAAGCAGATCGCCGCCGCGATCCGCCGCGAGCTGCTCCGCGAAGGCCAGATCTTCTACATCCACAACCGGGTCGAGTCGATCGACCGGGCGGCGGCGCGGCTCCGGGACCTTGTCCCGGAGGCCCGGATCGGGGTCGGGCACGGGCAGCTGGGTGAGGACGCCCTCGAGCAGGTGATGATCGGATTCTGGGAGCGCGCCTACGACGTCCTGGTGGCCACCACGATCGTCGAGTCCGGGCTGGACATCGCAAACGCGAACACCCTGATCGTCGAACGCTCCGACCACTTCGGGCTGTCGCAGCTACACCAGATCCGCGGCCGGGTGGGTCGCGGCCGGGAGCGGGCCTACGCTTACTTCACCTACCCGCCGGAGCGGCCGATGACCGAGACCGCGTACGACCGGCTGGCGACGATCGCGCAGAACACCGATCTCGGCGCCGGCATGGCGGTGGCGATGAAGGACCTGGAGATCCGCGGCGCGGGCAACCTTCTCGGCGGCGAGCAGTCCGGACACATCGCCAGCGTGGGCTTCGACCTGTACGTCCGGCTGGTCGGTGAGGCGGTGGCCGACTTCAAGGGGGAGGGCCCGGCCGAGGAGGCACACGACGTCCGGGTAGACCTGCCCGTGGATGCCCACCTGCCGCACGGCTACATACCCGGCGAGCGGCTGCGGCTGGAGGCCTACCGCAAGGTCGCGGCGATCGGTTCGGCTGCCGACGCGACACTGGTGCACGACGAGCTGCACGACCGCTACGGCCTGCTGCCCGAGCCGGTGCTCGCCCTGCTCGACGTGGCCCGCTTCCGCTCGAAGGTCAGGGAGTACGACGTCAGCGAGGTGTCGCTGCAGGGCCGGTCGGTCCGGATCAGTCCGGTGGTGCTCGCCGACTCGCAGCAGCTGCGGTTGCAGCGGCTTTACCCGGGCAGCGTCTACAAGAACGCCGTACGCACGCTGTCCATCCCGCGCCCGACGACTGACGGGACGCCGATGCGCGACCAGGCACTGCTGGGGTGGGTGACGGACCTGTTGGCCGCGGTGCTTCCGCCAGTCCAAGCCGCCAGCTGAGTACGCTGGGGCGTCTCCGCTGGGAGTTGCGATGGTTGGTCGTCGTGGTGTGCTGCTCGTCTTCGGGTGCGTCCTCAGCGGCCTGGCCCTCACCGGATCGGGCGCTCCCCAGGCGGTAGCGACGGACTGCACCGCCTCGTCGCCCGCACGGGGCGGCAGCGGGCAGGGTGTCCCGTCGACCCGGCCTCCCTGACCACCGCAGAACTGCAGGACCTGGCCCTGATGGCGGAGCAGGACGGGATCACGCTCGCCGAAGCCATCGACGCCTACGGCTGGCACCAGCCCTTCAGCGAACTGGTGAACGATCTCAGGAGCCGGTACCCGGAGGAGTTCGCGGACTCCGCGATCCAGCCGCAAGGCGGGGCGGTCGCGTGGGTCGCGTTCACCGGCACTCCGCCGCCGGCCGCCGTGGCGCTCATCGAGTCGTTCCCGCAGCCGGTCGCCGTCCGTGGCGGTGCGCCGGTCAGCCAGGCCGTGGTGGCCGACGCCGTGCCCGAGCTGATCGACGAGCTGCTGGCCGGGCTGCCGGACACCGGCGTACCTGTCACGATCGTCATCGTCGACGAGCTGCTCGGCGGGAGTGACTAGTGTCGGCCTGGGTAGCCGGCTCCCTCCGGAACGTCACGGCGGCCTGCCTGCTACTCGTGCTCGCGGGCTGCACGTCGACCGACATCGAAGTCAGCTCGGGCTACCCAAGCGTGATCGCCGGGGGTGATCCCAACTCGGGCATGGACGCAGAGGTCGGCGGGCTGCTGGAGTATCGCGAGGAAGTGGGCTGCTTCGTGATCGTCGACCTCCCAGGCGGTGCTTCCGAGTCGAGCTTCGAGCTGGTGGTGTGGCCTCCGGGTACGATCGGGGTCGTGCGCGACGGTGTCCCGGGCGTCGACGTGCCGGACTTCGGCGAGGTCTTGGCCGGGCAGTACTTCCTTGGCGGCGGCGGACACCTGACACCCACCGGAGGCGTGCTTGCGCTGCCGGACGGCTGCTACGCCGAGGGCACGGAGTACGCGCTGCTGGATGTGGTTACCGAGGTGTCCGAGGAACCCCTCATCAACTAGGGGTGTCCCGTGGCAATGGTCGTCGAGCGGTGCCGCGCTGAAGGTTTGTGGCAGGCTGGAAGCCCCGTCCCGACCAACGAGGATCCTTGTGAGCAGCCTCAGTCCCCACCCTGTTCGACGTGCCGTCGCGGGCCTCGCCGTTCTGACGGCGACGGTCGCAGCGCTGTCGGCCTGCCGCACGTCGCCGGGGGTTGCGGCATACGTCGGGGGCGAGGTCATCACGACCCCGCAGCTCGACGCTGCGGTTCAGGAGGGGCTGTCCAACGAGTCCGTCGCCGATCTGTACGACGGTCGGATCCCGGAGTACCGGCGGATCGTCTTGCAGGAACTGGTCGCCACCGAGGTGTATGACGCCGCCGCCGAACGCTACGACGTAGCGGTGTCCGAGGCCAACGTCTCGGCGTTCCTGGATGCGGAGCTGGCCCAGAGCGGTGACCCGGATGCCTTCTTCGACCAGCAGGCCATCGAGGGGCGCACCGAGGCCAACGTCCGCGAGCAGGTGCGCCGCTTCCTGCTCAACGAGCAGATCGCCACGGCCATCGGGCTCGACGCGGCGACCAGCGATGCGGCGTTGCGGGAGCTGTACGAGCAGACCCGCGGTCAGTACGGGGAGTACGAGCTCGGCATCATCAGCGTCCCGGACCAGGCCACGGCGGATGCGGTCCTGGCGCAGCTGACCGCCGATCCGGCGTCGTACGCCGACGTTGCGGCGAACTACCCGAACCCGAACACCTTTGCGGCGCCCGAGAGCGGGACCGCCGAGCAGCTGACCGGAATCGGAGTCGATCCGGCTCTGCTGGCCCCTGGACAGGGGTTCAGCGACGCCCTGCTCCCCACCGGTGAGATCACCGTCGTCTTCATCTTCGCGATCACCTACCCCGAGTTCGAGGATCTCAGGGCGACGCTGGAGCAGCAGGTCCGGCAGGAACAGCAGACCGCGATCGATGCCGAACTGCAGGCGGTACGGGAGTCCCTGGACATCACCGTCAATCCCCGATACGGAACGTTCGACGATTCCGGCTCCCTGGTACCCGACGACCGCGGCGTGGTGAGCGTCATCGACGACGCCGAGGAGACCGCCGCCGTGACCGGCCTGAACTGACGTGACCGACCGGTTGCGGCTGCTGGCCACGACCCCGCGGCTGCCTGCCGGTCTGCTGAGTTGGTCGGCCTGGGAGGCCGTCCGTTCCGCGCCGGTGTACGCCGCGGATCCGACTGCGCCCGCGGCCGTTGCGCTGCAGGCAGCGGGCGTGGAGGTGATCGGGCTCGACCTCGACGATCCGCGCGCCGCCGCCGGTGAACTACGCGAACTCGCCCGTGCGGATCGCGGCGTCGTCTGGCTGGCCGGCCCGGGCGGGGATCCGGAACTGGTGCGCGCCCTCGGCGATCTCGTCGCCCGCGACCAGGGCAGGTCTGAACTCGAAGTGGTCTTCGGCTCCTGGGACCCGCCCGGTGCCCGGTTGCTCGATGTGGTCGCCGTCATGGACCGGCTGCGTTCTCCTGGCGGCTGTCCCTGGGACGGCGTGCAGACCCACGACAGTCTCCGCCGCTACCTGCTGGAGGAGACCTACGAGGCTTATGACGCCCTGGTCGACGAGGACCTCGACGCCCTCCGCGAGGAACTCGGCGACGTCCTGTTTCAAGTGGTCTTCCATGCCCGGCTGGCCGAGGAGAACGAGGCGCAGCCGTGGGGCGTCGACGACGTAGCCGCCGATCTGGTCGACAAGCTGGTACGCCGGCACCCGCACGTCTTCGCCGCCGTCGCCGCCGCCGAGCGGTCGGTCAGCGACGCTGCCGAGGTGGAGACGAACTGGGAGCAGATCAAGCGGGTGGAGAAGCACCGGACGTCGGTGACCGACGGGATCGCCCGCTCCCAGCCCGCCCTGTCGCTGGCGCAGGCCCTGGTGCGGCGAGCTGGCCGGCACGACCTTCCGATGCCCGTCCCGGTGACCGTTCCCGGCGACGCCAGGACACTGGGAGACCTGCTGCTCGCCGTGGTCAGCGCGGCTGAGCAGGCCGGCCTGGATGCTGAAGCGGCACTGCGCGCGGCCAGCGACCGGTACGCCGTGCAGCTGCGCGCCGCCGAAGTCGGACCCACCCACGTCATCGGGACGGATCGGGACCATCTGCAATCGAAGGATCACGTAGTGTAACGATTTGGCTATCAATCGTTACATCACCGCCCGACCAGGCATGGGACCCGCTTAGCGTCCCCACTACAAAACGTAGCTGGGAGACCACTGATCGTGAAGCTCATTCATAGAGGCAAGCATGCGCTCGTCCAGCCCTCTCTTTGGCGGTGCGCCTGGCGGCAGTTCGTCCTATCGATGAGCCGGTCGGCTGAGGCCATCGGTGCGCGCCAGCGCCGTTGGTATCTGACGATGTTGGCTGCTGGGACCGCCGCCGCCATGGTGATCCTCGCCTCGCTCGCTGGTCTCACCGGGTTGTCGACGGCGTCTGCTGCACCGCCGACGGTGCCTTTGGGGACGGCCGAGTCCTACGCAGTGCTGGCCGGAAGCGCGGTTACCAACACCGGCCCCTCGGTCATCAACGGGGACCTGGGTGTCCACCCGGGCATGGCCGTCACCGGCTTCCCGCCCGGCCTGGTCAACGGCGCTATTCACGCTGGCGATGCCGAGGCAGCGCAGGCGAAAGAGGATCTGGTCATCGCCTACAACAATGCTGCAGGGCGCCCCGCTCAACAGGTACCCACCGAGTTGGGCGGTCAGACCTTCTTCGCAGGGGTCTACAACAACCCCACCGAGCTCGGCCTGACCGGCACGGTCACCCTGGACGCACAGAACGACCCCGCTTCGGTGTGGATCTTTCAAGCAGGATCCACCCTGATCACCGCGTCGAACAGCACGGTGGCCCTGACCAACGGCGCCGACCCCTGCAACGTGTTCTGGCAGGTGGGTAGCTCCGCGACGCTGGGTACCGGCACCACCTTCGTCGGAACCATCCTGGCGCTGACCTCGATAACAGTGCAGACGGGAACCACCGTGGAGGGGCGCGCACTGGCCCGGAACGGCGCCGTCACCCTGGACAACAACGTGTTCAACCTGCCGGAGTGCACCCCGCCCACCACGACGACGCCGACCACGACGAGTACGACCGCCACGGGTACGACGACGCCGACCGCCACGGGTACGACGACGGGCACCACCAGGCCGACGACGACGGCGCCGACGACGACGAGCACCACCAGGCCGACGACGACGGCGCCGACCACGACGAGCACCACCAGGCCGACGACGACGGCGCCGACCACGACGAGCACCACCAGGC
>JACCTY010000112.1 GCA_013812145.1 Geodermatophilaceae bacterium
ACCGAGAAGCAGGCCACCACCTGGGACGAGCTGCCCGCGGACATCAAGAACACCTACGACAAGCTCGGCATCCCGGAAGCGGAGAAGCAGCGCCTGGTCTCGGGCGTCGCGGCCCAGTACGAGTGCCTCCACGCTGGGGCTCGGGTCTGGACAGCCAACCGCGGCCAGGTCGCCATCAAGGAGATCGAACCCGGCGATACCGTCTTCGCCCTCGACGAGGAGAATGATCGCTTCGTTATGGCGCCAGTCCGTTCGGCCGCCCAGACCGGCACTCGGCAGACGCACGAGGTGAAGGTCGGCACCAAGTTGATCCGCGCGACCGAGAACCATCCCGTGCTGTGCTTGGTTGACAATCGGCGCGACGGTCGTGTTCGCGCGCGATACACCCGCCGTTGGAAGACCGTAGGAGAGCTGCGGGTCGGCGACCTAGTCGCTGTCCCTCGCGGACTACCCGAGTTCGGCCAGCCGTTGCAGCTGCCCGGCTGCTCGCGCAATAACGGCGACGTGTTCGGCCCGATGTGGACCTCACCGGATCTGCTGTGGCTGCTCGGTTACTTCATCGGCGACGGCAGCCTGCAGGATTCCGGCCGTACGCACCGAGTCCAGTTCGCCGTCCCCGCCACCGATGTCGGGCTGCGGGCCGAGATCACCCGGATCGTGGACGAGCAGTTCGGTCTTCGCGCCATCGCCGCAGACGACGTGCGCCTGGTGATCAACTCGCGGCCGCTCGTCGACTGGTTCGTCGAGATGGGTCTGTCCGGCGGGGCGCACACCAAGCAGGTGCCGCTGTGGGTGACTGGCCTCGGGCTCGCCGAGCGGCTTGCCTTCCTCGGGGGCTGGGTCGACGCCGACGGCTACGTCGGCCCGGCCGACTCCGGCGCTGTCCTGCTGACGAGCGTCAGCGTCCCGCTGTTGGAGCAGGGCGGCGAACTGTTCCAGCTGGCTGGGATGCGGGTGGCTGGTCCCTACCAGTTCAGCGGCAAACACCCGTTCGACGCCGACCGGACGATGTACGGCCATCGGCTGCACGTCAGCGGCGACTTCGAGCGGCTCGACTGCCGGAACCCCAAGCGCACCGATCGTTTCGGCCGTCGGAACTACTTTCATTCAGACAAGGGCGCGCACGGCACGACGTTTCGAACCCACTGCACCGAACACCTCGGCTTCGCCCGGGTGACCGAGATCAACGATGGCTTGGTCGAGCCGGTCTACGACATCGAGGTCGACGGCCCGCACAACTTCATCGCCGAGGGCATGGTCGTCCACAACTCCGAGGTCGTCTACCACCAGATCCGCGAGGACCTCGAGGAGCAGGGCGTCCTGTTCCTCGACACCGACACCGGGCTGCGCGAGCACGAGGAGATCTTCAAGGAATACTTCGGCTCGGTGATCCCGGTCGGTGACAACAAGTTCGCCGCGCTGAACACGTCGGTCTGGTCGGGCGGGTCTTTCATCTACATCCCGAAGGGTGTGCACGTCGACATCCCGCTGCAGGCCTACTTCCGGATCAACACCGAGAACATGGGCCAGTTCGAGCGGACGCTGATCATCGTCGACGAAGGCGCCTACGTGCACTACGTCGAGGGCTGCACCGCGCCGATCTACTCCAGCGACTCGCTGCACTCCGCGGTCGTCGAGATCATCGTCAAGAAGAACGCGCGCTGCCGCTACACGACCATCCAGAACTGGTCGAACAACGTCTACAACCTCGTCACCAAGCGCGCGGTCGCCCACGAGGGCGCGACCATGGAGTGGGTCGACGGCAACATCGGCTCCAAGGTCACCATGAAGTACCCGGCGGTCTGGATGATCGGCGAGCACGCCAAGGGCGAGGTGCTGTCCGTTGCGTTCGCGGGGGAGGGGCAGCACCAGGACGCCGGCGCCAAGATGGTGCACGCCGCTCCGAACACGTCCTCGACGATCATCAGCAAGTCGGTCGCTCGCGGCGGCGGTCGTACGTCGTACCGCGGGCTCGTGCAGATCGCCGACGGATCGCACGGGTCGCGCTCGACAGTGAAGTGTGACGCCCTGCTGGTCGACTCGATCAGCCGCTCGGACACCTACCCGTACGTCGACGTCCGGGAGGACGACGTGTCCATGGGGCACGAGGCGACGGTGTCCAAGGTCAGCGACGACCAGCTCTTCTACCTGATGAGCCGCGGCCTGACCGAGGACGAGGCGATGGCGATGGTGGTCCGTGGCTTCGTCGAGCCGATCGCCCGCGAGCTGCCCATGGAGTACGCGCTGGAGCTGAACCGCCTCATCGAGCTGCAAATGGAGGGCTCAGTTGGTTGAGCGCAACCAGCCAGCAGACGTTCGCCCGGAGCTCGTTCGCTCGACTCGCGTCGACGACTTTGCCCGGATAACCGGTCGCGAGGAACAGTGGCGTTTCACGCCGCTGCGACGCCTCGCCGGCCTGCACGACGGCACCTTCACGCCGGGTGGTCAGATCAGCCGCGACCTGCAGGCTCCGGATGGGGTCACCGGTGAGACCGTGGCCGGCGACGATCCTCGGGTCGGCCGCGTGCTCACGCCGTTCGACCGCGTAAGCGCGCAGGCCAGGCAGTCCGCACCTGATGCCTACCTGCTGACCGTCCCGTCCGGTGCGCAGCTGACCGAGCCGGTCCGCTTGACCGTCAGCGGTCAGGGCGGCAGGGACGCAGCGGCATTCGGTCACACCGTCATCGACGTCAGGCCCGAATCCGAGGCATCGGTCGTCCTCGACCACCGCGGCACGGTGTCCTACGCCGACAACGTCGAGATCTCGGTCGGCGACAACGCCGGCCTGATGCTGGTCAGCATCCAGGACTGGGACGGCGACGCTGTCCACGTCACGCACCAGAAGATCCGGCTCGGCCGCGACGCCCGGATCCGCCATGTCGTCGTGACACTGGGCGGCAGCCTGGTCCGGATGTCCAACACGGTGGAGTACGCCGGGCGCGGTGGGGATGCCGAACTCCTCGGCCTGTATTTCGCCGACACCGGCCAGCACCAGGAACACCGGCTGGTCGTCGACCACACCGTGCCAGACTGCCGCAGCCGGGTCGAATACCGCGGCGCGCTGCAGGGCGACGGCGCGCACGCGGTCTGGGTAGGCGACGTCATCATCCGGGCCGGTGCAACCGGGACCGACACCTACGAGCTCAACCGAAACCTGGTGCTGACCGACGGCGCCCGGGCCGACTCGATCCCCAACCTGGAGATCGAGACCGGAGAGGTGGTCGGCGCCGGGCACGCCAGCGCCACCGGCCGGTTCGACGACGAGCAGCTGTTCTACCTGCAGTCGCGCGGCATCCCCGAACACGAGGCCCGCCGGCTCGTCGTCCGCGGCTTCTTCGCCAGCCTGCTGGCCCGGATCGGCGACCAGTCGGTCAGCGGCCCGCTCATGGAAGCGGTCGAGGCGCGCCTCGACAAGGGCGCCAACTGATGGGGTTCACCCGCGTCTGCGCGCTCTCGGAGGTCGAAGACCCCGGAGCCCTACACGTCGATATCGGCGACGTACCGGTCGCGATCGTGCGCAGCGAGGACGAGGTCTTCGCCATCCACGACGTCTGCTCGCACGCGGAGATCCCGCTGTCCGAGGGCGACGTGGAGGGTACGACGCTGGAGTGCTGGCTGCACGGATCGCGCTTCGACCTGCGCACGGGCAAGCCCACCGGGCTGCCCGCGACCATCCCCGTCCCGGTCTACCCGGTACGGGTCGAGGGAACCGACGTGTACGTCGATGCCTCCGTATCAATGAACCGGGAGAAGTGAACGTGACCACCCTTGAGATCCGCGACCTGCACGTGACGGTCGGCACCGGCGAGGAGGAGAAGGAGATCCTCAAGGGGGTCGACCTGACGATCTCGGCTGGGCAGACGCACGCCATCATGGGGCCGAACGGCTCCGGCAAGTCGACCCTGGCCTACAGCGTCGCCGGCCACCCCAAGTACAAGGTCACCCAGGGCAGCGTCACCCTCGACGACGAGGACGTGCTGTCGATGACAGTGGACGAGCGGGCTCGCGCGGGGCTGTTCCTCGCGATGCAATATCCCGTCGAGGTCCCGGGGGTCTCGGTGTCGAACTTCCTGCGCTCGGCCGCCACCGCGCTGCGCGGAGAGGCCCCGAAGATCCGGACCTGGGTCAAGGAGGTCAAGGCCGAGATGAGTGCGCTGGGCATCGACCCGGTCTTCGCCGAGCGCAACGTCAACGAGGGTTTCTCCGGCGGGGAGAAGAAGCGGCACGAGATCCTGCAGCTGAGCCTGCTCAAGCCGGCGATCGCGATCCTCGACGAGACCGACTCCGGCCTGGACGTCGACGCGCTGCGCGCGGTCGCCGAGGGAGTCAACAAGGTCAGCGCCGCCGGGGATGTGGGCGTCCTGTTGATCACCCACTACACCCGGATCCTGCGCTACATCAGCCCGGACTTCGTGCACGTCTTCGTCGACGGCCGGATCGCCGAGGAAGGCGGCCCCGAGCTGGCCGACCGGCTGGAGGCCGAGGGATACGAGCGCTTCCTGAAGACGCCCGCATGAGCCTGGACACGGCGGTCACCGGTTCGGCGCTCGGATCGAACCGGCTGGACGTCGAGGCCATTCGTAAGGACTTCCCGATCCTCGAGCGGCGGTTGGCCGACGACCGGCCGCTGGTCTATCTGGACAGCGCGAACACCTCACAGAAACCGCGGCAGGTGCTCGACACCCTGCGTAATCACTACGAGCGGCACAACGCCAACGTCGCTCGGGCGGTGCACCAGCTCGGCGAGGAGGCGACCGCCGCGTTCGAGGCCGCCCGCGACACCCTGGCGGCGTTCGTCAAGGCCCCGAGTCGCGACGAGATCATCTTCACCCGCGGGGTCACCGAGGGACTCAACCTGGTCGCGAACGTGCTCGCCTGGGCGGATCCGCCGTACGGCGTCGGTCCTGGCGACGAGGTCGTCATCACCGAGATGGAACACCACTCCAACATCGTCCCGTGGCAATTGCTGACCCAGCGCACCGGAGCGACGCTGCGCTGGTTCGGTATCACCGACGAGGGTCGGCTGGACCTGTCCAACCTCGACGACCTGATCACCGAGCGGACCAAGGTCGTCTCCCTCGTGCACGTGTCGAACATGCTGGGCACGATCAACCCGGTCGCCGAGATCGCCCGCCGGGCGCACGAGGTCGGTGCGCTCGTCGTCCTCGACGCGGCGCAGGCCGTGCCGCAACTGCCCTACGACGTCACTGCCACCGGAGCAGACCTGATCGGCTTCACCGGCCACAAGATGCTCGGGCCCACCGGCATCGGTGTGCTGTGGGGTCGGCGCGACCTGCTCGCCGCGCTGCCGCCGTTCCATGGCGGCGGGGAGATGATCGAGGACGTGCGGATGGAGCGGTCGACGTACGCCCCGCCGCCCCACCGGTTCGAGGCCGGTACGCCGCCGATCGCGCAGGCCATCGGGTTGGGCGCGGCCGCCGACTACCTGTCCGCCCTCGGCATGCAGGCCGTCGCGGCGCACGAGCGGGAGATCACCGCCTACGCGCTGGAGCGGCTGCAGGCGGTTCCAGGCGTGAAAATCATCGGCCCGCAGACCATCCAGGACCGGGGTGGCGCGATCAGCTTCACCTTCGGCTCGCTGCACCCGCACGACATCGGCCAGGTGCTGGACTCCTACGGCATAGCGGTCCGCGGCGGGCACCATTGCGCCAAGCCGGTACACCGGCGGTTCGGCGTTGGGGCATCGACGAGGGCCTCGGGCTACCTGTACACGACGACAGCCGAGATCGACGCGCTGGCCGACGGGCTGGAGCAGGTCCGGCGGTTCTTCGGGGTCGGCTGATGCAACTTGGAGTCTCATGCAGTTAGAAAGCATGTACCAGGAGATCATCCTGGACCACTACCGGGACCCGCACGGCCGCGGGTTGCGGGAGCCGTTCGAGGGCGAGTCGCACCAGGTGAATCCGACCTGCGGCGACGAGGTGACTGTGCGGGTGCATCTCGACGACGGGGTGGTCCAGGACGTGTCCTACGAGGGTCTTGGCTGCTCCATCAGCCAGGCGTCGCAGTCCGTCATGCACGACCTGGTCGTCGGCAAGCCGGTCCCGGCCGCGCTGGCGGTCGGGGACGACTTCTTGTTCCTCATACAGAGCAAGGGCGACCAGGCCGTCGCAGATTCGTTGGAGGAATCCCTGGAGGACGCGGTGGCATTCGTGGGAGTGGGAAGGTATCCGGCGCGGGTCAAGTGCGCTCTGCTGGGCTGGATGGCACTTAAGGATGCGTTGGGTCAAGTCCGAATAGTCCAAACCGGAGGCCATCATGAGTAACAAAGCGTCGATCGACGACGTCGAGGAGGCCATGCGCGACGTGGTCGACCCCGAACTCGGGATCAACGTCGTCGACCTCGGGCTTGTCTATGGCATCCACGTCGACGACGCCAACGTCGTCACCCTGGACATGACCCTCACCTCGGCTGCGTGCCCGCTGACCGACGTCATCGAGGATCAGACCATGGCAGCGCTGACCGGCGGCCCCGGCGAAGGGTTGGCCGCCGACGCCAAGATCAACTGGGTGTGGATGCCGCCGTGGGGTCCGGACAAGATCACCGACGACGGCCGCGAGCAGCTGCGAGCACTCGGCTTCAACGTCTGACAGGTGGCCGCGACGGATCCGGTGCAGGAGCTATTGGCGGACGTCAGCGCTGGCCGATTGCCACCCGCGAACGGCGCCGTCGAGGTCCACGCGCAACCGCCGGGCCGCTCGGCGGGAGTTGTGGCGTTCACCGGCCATCACCTCGTGGCTGCCGACGTCAATGCGGACTGGGTGCGCGACCACCTCGACGACGCCGATATCGGCGCCGCGATGAAGCCGCCGTTCCTGAACTCGCTGGCCGAGCTCCTGCGCCGCCCGGCCGGCGCCTTGGACGTCGTCCTGGTTGCTACCGGTACGGCGGGCCGACCCCCGCTGGACCTGGTGCCGCTGGACGAGGAGCACCCGCGACTGACCCGGGCACACCGCTACCGCAGCGGCGTCCGCGCCTACGCCGTGGCCGCCATCGCGCCGGCGGTCGTGCTCGTCGGCCGCGGGTTTGCCGACCGCTGGGAGACCGCGTTCGAGGTCCCGCCGGCCGACCGCGGTCGGGGGCTCGGGCGGGCGTTGGCCGATGCCGCCCGCTATCTCGTGCCGCCCGGCGAGCCGATCTGGGCGCAGGTCTCGCCCGGCAACGCCGCGTCGCTTCGCGCCGTCCTCGCCGCGGGCTACCTTCCGGTGGGCTCCGAGGTCCTCTTCGCGGCTGAGCCGGTCGCCTGACGTCAGGCCGACAGGGCTGACGGGGGTTGGCCTCCGTCGCCGCGGCGATCAGGTCCCGGGTGCGTCCACCGCCAGACCGGCTGTTCGCGCCGCCTCGCCCAGGCGCTCGTCATAGCAAACCATCGAGGTCAGGCGGGCACCGAGTCGCAGTGCCGAGGCGATGTGGATCGCGTCCAGGCTGCGCAACTGCGCGGGGTGCAGGGCTGCCGCCTCACTCAGCACGGCTCGACTCATCCGCAGCTTCAGCAGCCGAGCGATCACTTGCTGAGCCTGCGGCAGAGCCGCGGGCTGTCGGCGGAGTACCGCGCGCAGCACCTCGACTCGGGCGAGGTCGCTCGACACGCGTACTTCGGCGGTCCGCTCGCCGAGCCAGGTGGACAGGGCCGTCGTCTCTGGTTCCACGATGGCCAACTTCACCAACGCCGACGAGTCGAGGTAGATCACCAGCGCTCCTCCTCGCGAAGGCGTCGCAGCTCCTCGCCGACCGAATGGCCGTCGGTCACGGGGGGCGCCGGCCGGACCGCCAACAGGTCGTCCGTATCCTCCGGGACGGTGAGTTCACCAGACCCGATCAGATCGTCGAGGTCGACAGTCACTCCGGCTGGGATCAGCCGCGCCACAGTGCGACCCCGCCTGGTCACCTCGATCGATGCGCCCCGCTCGACCATGTCGACGTAGCGACTGGCGTGCTGCCGCAACTCCCGCAGCCCGATCCGCTCAGTGTTGGACACCCACGGAATGTAGCACTGATGTGCTACCGCGCAGGGGACCTGGCAGGTTACCGACGCAGCCCTGGGCCGGCACTCACACTGCCGTGAAGGGGCCCCAGTTGCCGAGCGCATCCCGAGCCTGGACGTAGACGAGCTGAGGCGGGCCTGCCGCGGCAGCGTCGTCGTGAGCGTGACCGAGGTACCGGAACCGAGGCGTCCGCGGTCACGCATGCCATCTGGAGCGGGTTGGCGCCGGTGAAGCTGCTGCCGTGGTCGATCACCTGCACCAGGTCGGGGTACGCCGCCTCCAGGTCGCCCAGGAACTGCGGGTACGCGTCGTTGGTGCGGTAACCGCCGTAGAACGTCTCGTAGCTGGTTCCGTCCAGGCGCGCGGGCAGAATGTCGTCCTGGCTTGCCGGGGGCGGCATCGTCCGGAACCGGCGACGCGGTCTGCTCACGCGCGACGTTCAGGTCGTCGCGGGCGGCGAGATGGTCACCCGCCGATCCCGACGCATGCACGGACAACGTGCCGGCGCGGGCCCGATCGCCGCGGAGCCCGACAATGGGACTTCAGTCGTGGGCGGAGTGCTCGTGGTCGCGGTGGGTGGCCGGTTCCAGTTGGAACGTGGAGTGCTCGATCCCGAAGTCGACCCGGAGGCAGTCGCAGAGCCGGTCGAGGAGCTGACCGTGAGACGCGTCCGCTGCCTCGACGACGACATGTGCCGACACCGCCGGCATCCCGCTGGTGATGAGCCAGGCGTGCACGTCGTGGACTCCGACGACGCCGTGCAGTCCGAGGATGTGCCGGCGTACCTCATCGAGGTCCAGGTCGCGGGGGGCCGCCTCGAGCAGAACGTCCATGGATTCCCGGAACAGCCGCCAGGTTCGCGGCAGGATCAGCGCGGCGATCGCCAAGGAGGCCACGACGTCGGCCTGCTGCCAGCCCGTCGCGAATATCGCGATGGCGGCCAGCACGACGGCGGCCGATCCCAACGCATCCCCGAGCACCTCCAGAAACGCCGCCCGGATGTTGAGCCCGCCCTGCCGGACCGGATACAGGATGCCGAGTGACACCAGGTTGCCGGCCAGGCCCGCCAGGCCGAAGAGCAGCAGCGCGAGGGGCGGTACGGCGGGGGGATCGTCGAGCCGGCGTACCGCCTCCACGACGATGTAGCCGCCCACCCCGAACAGCAGGACGGCATTGGTCGTCGCGGCCAGGACCTCGAAGCGGTGGTTGCCGAACGTGCGCCGCCCCGCGGCCGGACGCAGCGCCAGCGAGGCTGCCGTCAGGGCGATCGCTACGCCCGCGACGTCGGTGAGCATGTGACCCGCGTCGGCGAGCAGTGCCAACGAGCCGGTCAGGAGCGCGCCGACGAACTCTGCCAGCAGCACCGCAGACGTGACGACCAGGACCGCTGCCAGCCGGGCGCGGGTCGTCCCCGCGCCGGGACGCATGCTGTCATGCGCATGTGCGGATGCCACGTCCGCAACCCTAGGCGAGAGCCGCAATCGATGAACAACCGCCGCGTAGAGTGGGGTTCGTGCATCCGCTGACGTGTTGACCGGGGCAGCGCCTTTCGGCTCCTGCCCTGACCCGTCGACCCGCTGTGCCCCGACCGGCTCCACCCACTGCGCGCCAGTGGTGTGCTCGTGGCCGGAGCGGGCTCACCATTGAAGCGAGACCTCCTGTGATCACCTCCACCGCGCTGGAACTGCGCGCGGGTTCACGCATCCTGCTGTCTGCGACGACGTTGCGGGTCCAACCCGGCGACCGGATCGGCCTGGTGGGCCGCAACGGCGCGGGCAAGACGACGACGCTGCGTGCCATGTGTGGGGAGTCCCCGCCGTACGCCGGAGTGATCGATCGGATCGGCGCCGTCGGCTATCTGCCCCAGGACCCGCGCACCGGCGATCTGGACGTCACTGCCAGCGACCGGGTGCTCTCCGCTCGCGGGCTGGACCGCCTGCTTACGGACATGCACAAGCTGCAGGTCGAGATGAGCGCTCTGGTCGACGACGACGAACGCGGTCGGGCCGTACGCCGGTACGGCCAGCTCGAGGACCGCTTCTCAGCACTCGGGGGTTACGCGGCCGAGAGTGAGGCAGCGCGGATCTGCTCGAACCTGGGCCTGCCCGACCGGGTGCTCGCCCAGCCGCTGCGGACGCTGTCCGGTGGCCAGCGACGGCGCATCGAACTGGCCCGCATCCTCTTCAGCGACGCCGAGACGCTGCTTCTTGACGAGCCGACGAACCATCTCGACGCCGATTCGATCGGGTGGCTGCGGGACTTCCTCCGGATGCATCGCGGTGGACTCGTCGTGATCAGCCACGACGGCGACCTGCTCGGGCACATCGTCAACAAGGTGTGGCACCTTGACGCCACCCGGGCGGAGATGGACGTCTACAACCTCGGCTGGGCGGACTACCTGCAGCAGCGCGAGACCGACGAACGACGCCGCCGGCGGGAACGGGCCAACGCCGAACGCAAGATCGACAGCCTGCGCAGCCAAGCGGACAAGATGCGGGCCAAGGCCACCAAGGCCCGTGCGGCGCACAGCATGGACCGGCGGGCGGACCGGCTGGCGGCGGGGCTGGAAGGCGTCCGACAGGCCGACCGGGTGGCGCGGGTGCGGTTCCCGACCCCGGCATCCTGCGGTCGTACGCCGCTGACGGCGAGCGAGTTGTCCAAGAGCTATGGATCCCTCGAGGTCTTCACCGACGTGGACCTCGCCGTGGACCGCGGCTCCCGCGTCGTCGTACTCGGCCTCAACGGTGCCGGCAAGACGACCCTGCTCCGGATCCTGAGCGGCATCGAGCGTAGCGACACCGGCACGGTGCAGCCCGGCCACGGCCTGCGGCTGGGCTACTACGCCCAGGAGCACGAGACGCTTGACATCGACCAGACAGTGCTGGAGAACATGCGCGCCGCCGCCCCGCAGGCCACGGACGGCGAGCTGCGCCGGATCCTCGGCGCCTTTCTGTTCTCCGGGGAGGCCGTCGAGCAGCGGGCCGGCACGCTGTCCGGCGGGAGAAGACCCGGCTGGCCTTGGCCGGCCTGGTGTGCTCCTCCGCGAACGTGCTGCTCCTCGACGAGCCCACGAACAACCTGGATCCGGCTTCCCGCGAGCAGGTTCTCGGCGCGCTGTCGACCTACCGGGGCGCCGTCGTGCTGGTCACGCACGACGAGGGCGCGGTGAGTGCACTGGCCCCGGAGAAGGTGATCCTGCTACCCGACGGCGTTGAAGACTCCTGGACCGAGGACTTCGCCGACCTGATTGCCTTGGCCTAGACGTTACGTCCGCAGACCTGAGTGCCATACCGCCAGATCGACGGACGTAAGCGCGCTGCTATTGGGCGATGAGCAGGGCGAGCGCATAGGCCGTGATCGCGCCGACGCCGACGACGGGCAGCGGTGTGGGCACGCTCGGCCCGCCCTGGCGAACCGGAGCGATCGCCGCGACGAGGAGCCAGGGCAGCGCCGGCAACCATGCCCCGGGCGCCAGCCGGTCGCTGACGAGCCCGGCGGCCACGCTCGCCACGACGCCGGCGCCGCCGGCCAGAAGCAACGGCCAGGCCGGCGTGGTGCGCATCGAGCGCACGGACGCGATAAGGGCGGGGCCGCCGAGGATCAGCAGGACCACGACCGCGGCGGCCAGCCCTTCGACGTACCGGTGTTGCCCGGTGCCGTTCTGCAGCGCGGCCACCAAGTCCTCGGTCCAGTCCAGTTCCACCGACTGTGCGACGACCAACGGGACGAAGAAACCTGCGGCGGTCGCGACATTGAGCAGGGGCCGACGGCGTACGAAGAACACGCAGACGACGCCGGCGGCGAGCAGGATCGCGGTGTACCCGAACAGCGCGGCCGCGCCGAGCAGTAGCCCACACAGAACGGCCAGGATCAGCCGCGCCAGTCCCGGGCGCCCGGACTCGCTCGAGATCGCTGCGACCGCGAGGGTGGCCGCACCCAAGGCCAGTGCGATCGCCTCGACCTCACCGCCGACGAGCGCGTACGGCGCCAACGCCAGGACCGGCACCAGCCGTCGTGCACTGAGCTCGTCGGACAGCGACCGGAGCGCACTCGCCACCAACACAGTGGCGGTAGCCCCCACCAGGCACAGCAGCGTCGTTGCAAGCGCGTCGTCGACGCCGGAGCCGGCCAGGGCGTCCAGCAGCCGGCCGGGCAGCGGAGGAGTGGCGTCGGAGTCGGCCACGTCCGCTGTCCACAGGGCTCCGTCGCTCGCCGCGAGGGTCAACGTCCACCCGGCGGAGGCCAGGTATCCGGTGAACAGGAGCAGCGGCCAGCCCCACCGTTCATGCATCCGCCGGTAGGTCGCCAGCAACACCGCGGCTGCCACCAGGACGGGCGCCGCCCCGAGCGGCCAAGCCGGACCGGTACGCCGTACCGGCGCCGTACCGGTGTCGGGCGTCCCGACGAGCAACCACGAGCCAACAGCCACCGCGAGCAAGGCGACCCACCACGCCAGGACCGGCCAGCTACTGCGACGCAGAGCCCGCCTTGTTCCCGGTGCCGGGGTCGACGCGGTCACGTCCGCAGACTGTACGGCGGACGCGGGAACTCCCCGAGTGGCCGCGGGTCGTCGTACTGGGGATTATGGGACGGGGACCGTGCCTCGGGCATGGCGAGACTGAACGGAGGAGCCGTGGCCGAGCTCGCAAAGGGCGTCCGGGTTTCCGGCGCAGAACGGGACACGCTGGCGGCGACCCTCAAGGCGCGGTACGACAAGGGCGAGAGTATCCGGGCGCTGGCTCAGTCCTCCGGCCGTTCGTATGGCTTCGTGCACCGGCTGCTCATCGAGTCCGGCCAGGCTCTGCGCGGCCGGGGAGGCGCTACCCGCGGTACCCGGGCCAAGGACACCTGAGCCCGCCGGGAACCGGCCGGAGACAGGCTCATGACAGCCGAGGCGGGCCTCGATCTGCTCGTCGACGGACCGGTCGCCACGATCGTGCTGAATCGGCCCGACCGGCTCAACGCGCAAACGCCGGGGATGTGGGCAGCCCTGCGCGCCATCGGCGAGGATCTGGACCCCGCCGTGCGGGTCGTCGTCGTACGGGCAACTGGTCGCGCGTTCAGCGCTGGACTGGACCGGTCGCTGTTCGCACCGGAGGGCATCGGCGCACTCGCTCGGGCCACTGACGAGCGGGCGGACGCGCAGATCCGCGGCTTTCAGGCCGGCTTCACATGGCTACGCAGGCCCGATCTGGTGTCGATAGCAGCTGTCCAGGGGCACGCCATCGGTGCCGGCTTCCAACTCGCCTTGGCGTGTGACCTGCGGGTGCTCGCCGACGACGCGCAGCTGTGCATGGCCGAGACGTCTCTGGGAATCGTGCCGGACCTGGCTGGCAGCAAACCGCTGGTCGACGCGGTCGGCTACAGCAGGGCGATCGAGATCTGCCTCACCGGACGACGGGTCGGCGCCGGGGAGGCTGCTCGATTGGGGTTGGCGACGCTCGTCGTGCGTCGAGCCGACCTCGAGTCCGCGACGACCGACCTCGTGGCCGCGCTGCTCGCCGCACCGGCCGGCGCGGTGCGGGAAACCAAGGCGTTGCTGTCCGGCGCGGCCGGCCGTGACCACGCGGAGCAGGAGGAATTGGAGCGTGCGGCCCAAATTCGCCGGCTCCGAGCGCTGTTCGAGAGCTAGGCTCGCCGCGCCCGGTTGAGGGCCGCGGGGGAGCGAGGCTCGGCCGCCCGGATGAGCAGGAGGCGCGGTGACCGGCCGGGAGTTGTCGCGACGCTTCTACGAGGAGCAGGTGCACCCGCGGATCGAGCCGGCACTCGGCGGCATCCCGCACGCCGCCGCGATGATCGGTGACGGATCTGACGCACTCGGCTTCGACGACGACGTCTCACCCGACCACGACTTCGGTCCACGCGTGCAGATCGTCGTCCCATCGGATATCGACGCGGCGCCGGTGCTGGCGGCGTTGGCAACCCTTCCCACCCGGTACGACGGACTGCCGGTCTACTTCACCAGCGTCTCGACGTTCAACGGCTGGGCCGAGGGGGCGGCAGAAATCACGACGGCCGCTGCCCTGTTCCGTGCCAGGCTCGGCTTCGACCCGGCCGACGGCGTGACCCTCACCGACTGGCTGACCACCCCGACGCAGCTGCTGGCGACGGTCACCGCCGGCCCCGTCTTTCACGATCCGGCTGACCTGCTCACCGGCCGCCGAGCGGCGGTCCGGTGGTACCCGGACGACGTCTGGCGCTACGTGCTGGCTGCCGGCTGGTTGCGGGTGGACCAGGAGCAGCCGTTCGTCGGCCGGACCGGGGGCAGCGGCGACGACCTCGGTTCGGCGATCGTCACCGCGCGGCTCGTCCGGGACCTCGTCAAGCTGGCTTTCCTGGTCGAGCGCCGCTGGGCGCCCTACAGCAAGTGGCTGGGGCATGCGTTCGCGGAGCTGCCCGTCGCAGCCCGACTGTCGGCCATCCTGTCCGCCGCGCTTTCGGCGGCGAACTGGCGCGAGCGGGAGCGCCGGCTGTGCGACGCGGCCGCCGTTCTCATCGAGGCCACCAACACGCTCGGACTCGCCGATCCGGTCGACTCGACTCCCCGCCGGTTCTTCGACCGGGACATCCAGGTGGCGCCCGCTGACGGCCTGGTGTTTGCGCTCACCGCAGCGGTGACCGATGTGGCGATCCGTCAGCTGATCGACCGACTGGGCGGGCGCTCGGACCGGACGCCTCGACTGCCCGGCACCATCGACCAGGCGGTGGACAGCGTCGACGTACTGACGAACCCGCGGCTCCGGCAGGCAGCCGGGCCGACCCTCGGGTTGGGCCACCGAGGCTGAACCGGGAAGCGAACGCTCACCTGCGGCGTTGCGCGCGGTGGAGGTACGGATGAGACAGCGGTCACAATGAGCAACTACCACCCCTGGGCGACGATGCGCTCGTACACCCGGGACGAGAAGGCAGCCCGACAAGGACTCACGGCCGGCACGGTACGACGGGTGGCCCGTTTCGCCGTGCCCTACAAGCGGCAGCTCATCATCTTCCTGGTCATCGTCATGCTGTCCGCGCTGATCGGCGTACTCACGCCGTTGCTCGCCGGCAACATCATCAACCAGATCGCCGGGCTGGGTGGCTCGGCCGGCGGCGTGGTGAAGCTGGCACTGATCATTGCCGGACTGGCGGTCGTGGACGCCGCGCTCTCAATGGGCAACCGGTGGTACTCGTCGAAGATCGGAGAGGGACTGATCTACGACCTGCGAACGAAGGTGTACGGACACGTGCAACGGATGCCGCTGTCCTTCTTCACCCGCACCCAGACCGGTGCGCTGGTGAGTCGCCTGAACAACGACGTGATCGGTGCGCAGCAGGCGTTCACCTCGACGCTGTCCGGGGTGGTGTCCAACGTCATCGGCCTCGTTCTCACCGCTGCGGTCATGTTCACGCTGTCCTGGCAGATCACCGCGCTGTCCCTGGTTCTGCTCCCGGTCTTTGTCCTGCCCGCGCGTCGCGTCGGGCGTCGGCTGCAACTGATCACCCGGGAGAGCTACGGGCTGAACGCCTCGATGAACTCCACGATGACCGAGCGGTTCAACGTCTCCGGCGCGCTGCTCGTCTCGCTGTTCGGCCGCCCGGAGGAAGAGGTGGAGTCCTTCCGCAGCCGGGCCGGTCGGGTACGAGACATCGGGATCATCTCCGCGATGTACAGCCGGACGTTCATCGTCGCGCTTGGGCTGGTGGCCGCGCTTGCTCAGGCGCTTGTCTACGGCCTGGGCGGCTGGCTGGCGTTCGAGGGGGATCTGACACCGGGGACGGTCGTCACCTTGGCGCTGCTGCTGTCCCGGCTCTACGGCCCCCTGACCGCGCTGTCCAACGTGCGGGTCGACGTCATGAGCGCGATGGTCTCCTTCGAGCGGGTCTTCGAGGTGCTCGACCTGCCGCCGAAGATCACCGAGCGGGCCGACGCGGTGGACCTGCCGGCCGGCGCCCGCTCGATCGAGTTCGACGACGTGCACTTCTCCTACCCGCGGGCCGACGAGATCTCGGTCGCCTCGCTCGAGGACATCGCGGTCCCCGACCAGACGCCGGAGAACCCGGTGCTGCACGGCGTCAGCTTCCGGGCCGAGCCCGGGCAGATGGTCGCGCTGGTCGGATCCTCGGGTGCGGGCAAGACGACGATCAGCCAGTTGCTGCCTCGCATCTACGACGCCACCTCCGGTGCGGTCCGGATCGCCGGCGTCGACGTACGGGACGCAACGCTGTCCTCCCTGCGCGGGGCCATCGGCGCGGTCACCCAGGACGCACACATGTTCCACGACACGATCCGCAACAACCTGCTGTTCGCTCGGCCGTCGGCCACCGACGAGGAGATGCTGGCGGCGCTTTCGGCGGCCCACATCGGCGAGCTCGTCGCGGCGCTACCGGAGGGTCTGGACACCGTCGTCGGTGACCGGGGCTACCGCCTGTCCGGAGGCGAGAAGCAACGGCTGGCGATCGCCCGGGTGCTGCTCAAGGCGCCCGCGATCGTCATCCTGGACGAGGCGACGGCGCACCTGGACAGCGAGTCCGAGGTCGCCGTGCAGCGGGCCTTGGACGCCGCGCTGACCGGACGTACGTCCCTGGTCATCGCGCACCGGTTGTCCACCGTGCGTGAGGCCGACCAGATCCTGGTGATCGACGAGGGCCGGGTCGTCGAGTCCGGCGGACACGACGAACTGCTTGCGTTGGACGGGCACTACGCAGAGCTGTACCGGACGCAGTTCGAGCGGCAGTCGCCCCGGGTCGTCCCGGTCGGTGTGACCTGAGCGGCGTGACCTGAGTTTCATGATCGTGCGGGTGGGATCAGGCAAAACCCCTGACCTCACACTCACGATCATGGTTCCGGGGATGCTGCTGGCATGCGGATCCACCTCGACACCGATCTGGGGGGCGACCCCGACGACGCCTGCGCGCTGGCCCTGCTCCTGGGCTGGCCCGACGTCGAGATCACCGGCATCACGACGACGATCGACCCCGGCGGCTGGCGGGCGGCCTACGTCACGCACCTCCTGGATCTGGTCGGACGCAACGACATCCCAGTTGTCGCGGGAGCCGCGATGTCGTCGACTCGGCGCGAGGTCGCCTTGCCCGTGATCGGTGACGAGCGGTACTGGCCTGCCGACATCACGCCACGGCCGTCGCCGCCGGGCGCTGCGCTGGATCTCCTACAGGCCAGCATCGACGGCGGCGCCCGGCTGGTCGGGATCGGTCCGTACACCAATCTCGCCGCGTTGGAACTGCTCCGCCCCGACAGTCTGACCGGCGTCGAGGTCGTGGTGATGGGCGGCTGGGTGACAACGCCGCGCGTCGGCCTCCCGGCGTGGGGACCGCAGCGTGATTGGAACGTCCAGTGGGATACCCGCGCGGCGGAGACTGTGGCGGCTGCCGCCACGTTGACGCTGGCGACCCTGCCCGCGACCTTGCAGGCCCCCCTGCGAGCCGCGGACCTGCCGCGGCTGCGCGACAGCGGTCCCCTCGGCGGACTGCTCGCCCGGCAGAGCCAGATCCATTCGGTGGACTCCGGCAAGGCCGCCCTTGGACCTGTGCATGACGGCCTACCCGACGACCTGCTGAACTTTCACTACGACCCGGTCGCCTGCGCGGTGGCGTTGGGGTGGCCGGGGGCCGTCATCGAGGCGATGACGCTGCAGACGGCAATCGAGGACGGCGTGCTGCGGTGGCATCGAAGTGTTGACGGCCGCTCGACGCGGGTACTCATCGAGGTCGACGGACCGGAGTTCACCGAGGTCTGGCTGACCGCCGTCGAGCGAGCGCAAGCCGCGACCTGATTCTTCCGCCGAAGAAACTCCCGCTCAGATTGTCCGCAACAGCCCGCCATCGACCGGCAGCATGACGCCGGTCAGGTACGACGCTGCTGGGGACAGCACAAAGGCGGCGACCTGTCCGAACTCGGCCGGTTCGCCGTACCGGCGGAGGGGGATCTGCGATTCACTGCGTGCTCGGGCCGCATCGGCGTCGCCGCTGGCAGCGTCCATGGCTTGGGTACGGTCGGTGGCGACCCGCCCCGGCAGCAGGCCGTTGACCCGGATGCCGGCCGGCCCCAGCTCGTCGGCGAGCGTCTTCGCCGCCATCGCCAGCCCCGGGCGCAGGCCGTTCGATGTCGCCAGCCCGGGAATTGGCGAACGCGTCGACGAGGACAGCACGAAGACGATCGATCCACCGTCGCCGAGTTCCGCGGCGACCGACCGGGCGCACCGGAGCTGACCCAGGAAGACCGTCTCGAAGGCTTCCCGCCAGGTGTCGTCGGTGGTGTCGGTGACCGAGCCGGCGGCCGGCCCGCCGACACTCAGCAGCGCGCCGTCGAGACGGCCGAACGTCGACTTGGCCGCGTCGACCAGCCGCGCCGGGGTTGCGGGGTCAGCCAGATCAGCCGGTACGCCGACCGCAGCCTGCTCGCCGCCCAGAGCGGCGACAGTCTGGGCGACACCCGCGGCGTCGCGCGAGCAGATGACCACCCTCGCACCGTCGGTCACCAGCGCGTCGGCGCAGGCACGACCGAGTCCCCGCGTCCCCCCGGTGACGACGTACACCCGACCCGCGAGACCCAAATCCATGCATGGATTGTTCCCCAACCTGCGTTCCGGCTCTGGGCTGGGTGCCCGGGAGGAAGGCTCCGATTGCGTTCGGGCCACGTCCGCAACTCGCTGCACTACAGTCTGCGCGGATCATGACAACAGAACTGCGGGAGATGCTGGCCGCCGCCGACGGCCTACCGGCGGCGTGCTCGGCGGTGGTGGACCACCTGCTCACCCGTGGTTTCGACCTGCCAAGCCTGTACCTGGAGCATGCAGGACGGCTGCGTTTGCACGCGCAGCGCGGATATTGGCAGGTCCAGGACGGCTTTCCTACGACGGCCGGCATCATGGGCCAGGTCTTCACCAGCGGCGAGTCCGTCCAGGTCCGGGTGGCAGACGCTCAGCACTATGTCGGGGCAGCAACCGGAGTCGTGGAGGAATTGTCCGTCCCGATCCGCCTCGACGGCCAGGTCGTCGGCGTGCTCAACATCGAGTCGCGGTCGGCCTTGCCATCGGTCGCGCAGCGCCTGCTCGAGGATTGCGGGCGGCAGTTCGCGGAGACCCTGGCCCGACTCGGTCCGCTCGAGGACTCCTCGGCGCACCAACTCGTCCGCCACGCCGTGAGCCTGCACGCGCTCAGTACCGAGGCAGAGATCTGGCGCTACACCGTCGAGGCCGGCCGAGGCTTGTCGAACATGACGGCGGCCGTCGCCGTCGCAAGGGACGCCGATGGCACTCCCACCGTCGCTGCCGCGGCTGGACCGATCGGGGAACGGCTCCGGCAGCTCACTGCAGCGACGTGGACGGCAATCAGCGAGTGGACCGCGCAGGGCACCTCCTGCTACACGGTCGGCGACCCGGCGGGCAGCGGCTTCGCCGGTCATACGGCGCTCCGGGCGGCGGGGGCTGCGGCCGTGATCGTCGTCCCGATCGTCGTCGGCGAGCGGGACCGGGGTCTGCTCGTGGTGGCCGACGAGGCATCGGCCGCGCCGTCGACGTCGATGATCGCTCGGCTGGAACTGTTGTCCATCGCGGTCGGCAGCTGCCTGGCAATGGTGGAGGCGATGTCCCAGCTGCATCAGCGAGCGACCCGCGACCCGTTGACGGGCCTGCTCAACAGAACATCGCTTCTCGCCGAATTGGAACAGTGGCTGGTCGGACCGCATCGACGTCGATCTGACCGGCTCGCCGTGCTGTTCTGCGACGTCGACCGCTTCAAGGACGTCAACGACAGCCTGGGTCACGGCAGCGGCGACCATCTGCTCGTCGAAGTCGCGGCGCGGTTGCGGAGTTCGCTTCGCCCGTCGGATCTGTTGGCGCGGTTCGGCGGGGACGAATTCGTCATTGTCTGCGATGGCGTGTTGGACCAGGACGGGGCAGTGGCAGTGGCAGAGCGTCTCCTCGCTGCCCTGGCGGGCCCGATGCTCCTGGACGATGCCGAGGTGTACGTCACTGCCAGCATCGGCCTCGCGATGGCCGGTACCCACCCCGGAGGGCAGGGCGCGATCACGTTGGTCCGCGACGCCGACACGGCCATGTACGAGGCTAAACGTCGCGGTCGCGCCACCGTCGCCGTCTTCTGCGAAGACCTCCGGGCCCAAGCTGTCGGCCGGGTGGCAACCGCCGCGGCGCTCCGGCGCGCGGTAGCCAGCGGTCAGCTTCGGCTGCATTACCAGCCGATCGTCTCGCTGCCGACCGGTGAGATCGTCGGCGTCGAGGCGCTCCTGCGGTGGCAGCGCGACGGCGGCCAGTTGTTGAGCGCGACCCACTTCATCCAGGTCGCCGAGGACACCGGGCTGATCGCGGAGATCGGCGCCTGGGCGCTGCAGGAGGCCTGCCGGCAACTGGCGGAATGGGACGCCATGCCAACCGGTGACTCCGCACTGCAGGTGGCAGTCAACCTCTCCGCCCGGCAGATCACCGATCCAGCGCTACCGGACCAGGTGGCGTCAACGCTGAATGCCGCAGGCATCCAGCCTCATCGTCTGGTCTTGGAGATCACCGAGTCTGCTCTCACCCAGGATGGTGATGCGGCTGCCGAGGTGCTTGCCGCGCTGAGGAAGCTCGGCGTGAAACTTGCAGTCGATGACTTCGGGAGCGGCTTCTCCTCGTTCGCGCACCGGAAGCGCTTTCCGGTGGACGTGCTGAAGATCGACCGCTCGTTCGTCTCCGGCTTGGGGGTCGACAGGGAGGACACTGCGATCGTTGCCGCGGTGGTGGGCCTCGCCCAGGCGTTGGGCTTGGAGCTGGTCGCCGAGGGCGTAGAGACCGACGACCAGCGAGACCGGCTGCTGGCACTGGGCTGTCACAGGGCGCAGGGCTACCTGTTCTCCCGACCGGTGGCTGCCGACCTCTGGCCGGGCGTGGTCGCCGCGCTGCCCCGTCCACGGCAGGACTGAATTAGCGTTCCCTCAGTGGCGCCGATCCAGCAACGACACCACGTCGTCGGCGCAGCCCCAGGACAGCGTGACTCCGGCGCCGCCGTGGCCGTAGCAGTGCACGACCGGTCGTCCGCCGCCGTCCTCCCGCTCGAGTCGGACCTCAGGTCGGGTCGGCCGGAAGCCGACGGCGCGGGACAGCACAGGAGCGTCGCGCAGGGCCGGGACAAGGGCTCGCGCTCGGAACAGGATCGCCGCTTCGACCGCCAGGTCCTCGTCACCTGAGTCGGCGCCCTCGTCGGCGGTGCCCCCGCACACGACGTCGTCGATTCGCGGTACGACGTACGTCACGCCGGTCGGGTCGTCCTCGTCGAGCAACCACTCGGTCAGGCCAGGGTTCGCCAGCCGCACCACCTGGCCGCGGACCGGCACGAGGGACGCGTCACCCACGAGCTCCCGAGCCCCCATTCCAGTGCAGTTGACCACCGCATCGCCATCGACATCGTCCACTGTAGACAGTCTGCGTATGACGATCTCGCCGCCGAGAGACTCGAGGCGCCCCTGCAACCAGGCCAGGTACCGGCTCATGTCGACGACCGGCGCCCGGAACGCGAAGCCGGCTATGAAACCGGCCGGCAATTCGTCGGCGCCCAGCCGGCGCAGGTCCGGCACCGCGTCCGCCCACCACGGCAGGGGAGCGGCAGAGCGGAGCAGTTCCCGGCCTGAGCACAGCAAGACTCCGGTGTCGCTGTCGGCGGCCAACCGGACAAAGACGTCGCGGGTGCGAGCCGCCCAGCGGGTGACCGCAGCTGGCGGCCAGGCCCGGTACGGGTACCACAGCGCCGCAGCGACCGCCGAGGTCGTGTCCGCCGGCAGCGCGGCAGTCCTCACGTCGACCCGGTGCCCCGCTTCGGCGAGCCGGACCGCGCAGCTCAACCCGATCACACCTGCCCCGACGACCGCGACATGCATCAGCCGCGCACCAGCTCAGCCGCGAGCAGGTCCATCAGGAGGCCGTCGTGCCACTTCCCGTGCCGGTCCCGTGAATGCTGCCGCATGATGCCGACCGGCCGGAACCCGACCCTCGAGTAGCAGGCGATGGCGGCGGCGTTACGCGCCTCGGGGTCGATGACCAGACGGTGGAAGCACTGCTCATCGACGAGGTGCGCACACATCGTCCGGACCACCTCGGTGCCGAGTCCCTGTCCGTGCACCGCCGGATCCAGGAACAGATCAAGGCCCGCATGCCGATACTGCGGGTCGGTCTCGGCGTACCACTGCACGAAACCGACCACGTCCTCACCACGCAGCACCGTGTAGCGCGAGGTGTCCGGCTCCTCGTCGAAGGGCCAGTCCGGATCGGGCAGGTGCCACCATTGGGCCACCTCGGGCGAGCTGTGCAACTCGCGCAGCCGCCGCTGATGCTCCGCCGCGCACGCCCGCAGGACGATCCGGGGGCCGCGAAGGTCCTCACTCAAGGAGGGAACGCAGCACGTATTGCATGATCCCGCCGTGCCGGTAGTACTCGGCCTCACCGGGAGTGTCGATCCGCACCACCGCCTGGAACTCGACGTCTCCGGCTCGTACCGTGACCTCGCGAGGGATGTTGCCGTCGTTCAGGCCGGTGACGCCGGTGATCGTGAACTCCTCGTCGCCGGTCAGCCCGAGCGACGCCGCGGACTCGCCGTCGCCGTACTGCAGCGGCAGCACGCCCATCCCGATCAGGTTGGATCGGTGGATCCGCTCGTAGGACACCGCAATCACCGCCCGGACGCCGAGCAGCATCGTTCCCTTGGCCGCCCAGTCACGCGAGGATCCCGAGCCGTACTCCTTGCCGGCCAGCACCACGAGCGGGATGCCGGCCTCGGTGTACTGCTGCGCGGCGTCGTAGATCGTCGCCTGCTCGCCGGTCAGGTGGTTCTTCGTGAACCCGCCCTCGACGCCAGGAACCAGCTGGTTACGCAGCCGGATGTTCGCGAACGTCCCGCGGATCATCACCTCGTGATTGCCGCGGCGAGAGCCGTAGGAGTTGAAGTCGCGGCGCTGGACGCCGTGTTCGTTGAGGTACCGCCCGGCCGGTGAGTCGGCCTTGATCGACCCGGCGGGGGAGATGTGGTCAGTTGTGACCGAGTCACCCAGGGACACCAGGACGCGCGCGCCGGCGATCTCCGCCACGGGCGACGGCTCACGGTTCATGCCGTCGAAGTACGGCGGGCGGCGTACATAGGTGGACTCCGCGTCCCACTCGAAGACATCGCCGGTCGGTGTCGGCAGCGACTGCCACCGGTCGTCGCCGGCGTACACGTCGGCGTAGTCCTTGGTGAACATCTCCGCGCCGATCGAGGACGCGACGACTTCGGAGATCTCCTGACCGCTGGGCCAGATGTCGCGCAGAAAGACGTCGTTCCCTTCGGCATCCTGCCCCAGCGGCTCGGTGGTCAGGTCGATGTCCATCGAACCGGCCAGCGCATAGGCCACCACCAGAGGCGGGGAGGCGAGGTAGTTCATCTTCACGTCGGGGTTGATCCGGCCCTCGAAGTTCCGATTGCCCGACAGTACCGACACCACGGCCAGATCCGCCTCGTTCACCGCTGCGGACACCGGCTCGGGCAGCGGACCGGAGTTGCCGATGCACGTCGTGCAGCCGTAACCGACGAGGTGGAAGCCGAGCTTCTCCAAGTAGGGGATGAGACCGGCCCGCTCGTAGTAGTCCATGACCACCTTGGACCCTGGTGCCAGGCTCGTCTTGACCCACGGCCGGCTGGTCAATCCGCGCTCGACGGCGTTCCTGGCCAACAATGCCGCGCCGAGCATCACCTGTGGATTGGACGTGTTCGTGCACGACGTGATCGACGCGATCACGACCGAACCGTGATCCACGGAGGTCTCGGTGCCGTCGTCCATCGTCACCGGTGTCGGGCGCCGGGCGCGGTCTGCTCGGGTGGTCCGGTCAGCATCGACCGGCTGGGACGCGGGATCGTCGTCCGGAACCATGGACGGCGGATCACTGGCCGGGAAGGTGTGAGCCAGGGCTTCGTCCACGTCGGACGCAACGCTGTCACTGTCGCCGTCCTGCACGTAATCGGAGAGCACGGAGCGGAAGTCGGTCTTGGCATCGGCCAGCGGAACCCGGTCCTGGGGGCGCTTGGGTCCGGCGATGGACGGTACGACGGTGCCGAGGTCCAGTTCGACGTACTCGGAGTACGCCGGCTCGACCGACGGGTCGTGCCACATGCCCTGCTCCTTGCAGTACGCCTCGACGAGGGCGAGCCGGTCGGCAGGGCGACCGGTGAGCCGCAGGTAGTCGATGGTCTCGGAGTCGATCGGGAAGATCGCGCAGGTGGACCCGAACTCCGGGCTCATGTTGCCGATCGTGGCCCGGTTGGCCAGCGGTACCGCGGCGACACCCTCGCCATAGAACTCGACGAACTTCCCCACGACGCCGTGCCGGCGCAGCATCTCGGTGATCGTGAGCACCAGGTCGGTCGCGGTCGCCCCCTCCGGCAGCACGCCGGTGAGCTTGAAGCCCACGACGCGGGGGATGAGCATGGACACCGGCTGGCCGAGCATGGCCGCCTCGGCCTCGATGCCGCCGACTCCCCAACCCAGTACGCCGAGGCCGTTGACCATCGTGGTGTGCGAGTCGGTGCCGACGCACGTGTCGGGGTAGGCCTGCCCGTTGCGCTCGAAGACCACCCGGGCGAGGTGCTCGATGTTGACCTGGTGCACGATGCCGGTGCCCGGCGGCACCACCTTGAACTCGTCGAAAGCGCTCTGCCCCCAGCGGAGGAACTGGTACCGCTCGACGTTGCGCTGGTACTCGAACTCGACGTTGCGTTCGAAGGCGTCCGGCCGGCCGAAGATGTCGGCGATCACCGAGTGGTCGATGACCAGCTCGGCCGGTGCGAGCGGGTTGATCCTGGCCGCATCACCGCCCAGCTCGACCATGGCCTCGCGCATCGTGGCCAGGTCGACCACACAGGGAACGCCGGTGAAGTCCTGCATGATGACCCGCGCCGGAGTGAACTGGATCTCGTGGTTCGGCTGTGCCCCGGGATCCCAGCTGCCGAGAGCGCGGATGTGCTCGGCGGTGACGTTGGCGCCGTCCTCCGTACGAAGCTGGTTCTCCAGCAGAACCTTGAGGCTGTACGGAAGCCGACCGGCACCGTCCACAGTAGACAGCCGGAAGATCTCGTACGACGCCCCGCCGACCTCGAGCTGCCCTCGCGCGCCGAAGCTGTCCTGGTTCACTGCTGCACGTCCTCTCGCCTGCGG
>JACCTY010000124.1 GCA_013812145.1 Geodermatophilaceae bacterium
GCATCGCTGCGCCCGGCTGGACCGACTGCGAGGACTTGCCGATCGCCAGGAACTGCCAGAACAGCGGCTCGTAGGACGAGGCGATGATCTGGTCGCGGGTGACGGCCTCGTCCATCGTCCGCCCGTCGGTCACGAACATGACGTAGACCGGCAGCTCCTGACCGAACGGCGCGCGGCGCAGATCCGCCGTGCCGAAGTAGTGCTGGCGCACGAGCTGCATCGCCTTGCCGTAGTACGTCGCTCCCTCCAGCTTGTGCCGTTGCAGCAGATCGTTGACGTACGTCGCGTGGTTGGCCAGCTGCAGCGATCCGGCGGCGTACCCCTCCTTGCCGAACAGGAACACGTCGACGTCACCGTCGTCGTCGAAGCGCAGTCCGAGCGCGAGGATCCGCTCGGCCAGCTTCTGGATCTTGCCCGACCGATACAGCCCGTGCATCGAGCCGGAAATGTCCAGGCAGAGCGCGACGCGGGCGGTGTGCTCCCCGAGACCGCGCTTTTCCAGTGACACCGCGGCGGTCTTCGTCAGGGACAGCAGCTGCGGACTGGTGCTCGCGATCTGCTTCTCCATGTTGATGAGCTTCTGTTTCTTCAGACTCAGCGCCGGCCCACCCGGTGGCGGCGGAGTGGTCGACATCGGCTGCCCGGTTGGTGGTGGGTAGGCAGCCGCCGGCGGCACCGGCGGGGACGGTGCGGGCGCGTCGTCGACGGTGATACCGAAGTCGGCGGCGAGCCCGGCCAGGCCCGACGCGTAGCCTTGCCCGACCGCCCGGAACTTCCAGCCGCCCTGCCGCCGGTACAGCTCCCCGAAGACGAACGCCTTTTCGGTGGTCGCGTCGGCGATGTCGAAGCGGGCGAGTTCAGCACCGGCCGCGTCGTCGTACAGGCGCAGGTGCAGACCGGGCACCTGGCCGAACGTCGTGCCGTCGACGCTCGCCCCGAAGACGACCCGATCGAGTTCCGGTGGCAGCGCGGTCAGGTCCACGGCCAAGGTGTCCTCCACCCCCGCGCCGACCTGCGCCTTTCCACGGTGGCTGACCCCGCCGTTCGCACCGGTCGGCTGGTTGTAGAAGACGAAGTCGGCGTCCGAGCGGACCTTGCCGGCCGCTGTCAGCAGCAGCGCCGAGGCATCCGCGTCGGCGTTACCGGCCCAACCCAGAACGGCACGGACCCGACCGGCCGAGACCGGGATGTTCGCCCCCTTGGACATCGTCGTCATGGGCGGATTGTGCCAGGAAGCCGTTGTCCACAGTTCACCATCGGCCCCGCCGCCGATCGGATGATCTCGGCTAGCGTTGGACCGATGCGACACTTCGCCCACCTTTCCGGCGGGGACCGGCGCCGACTGTTCGCCCGCCTGCCGGAGGACATCGGGCGCGACGCCGACCGTGAGCTCCGCGCGGTCGCCCTCGGGGCCACGCTGTACTCCCCGGCGAACCGCCCGACACTCGCTGTCGACATCGCCAAGAGAGCCAAGGCCGGGGTCCTCAGCCACGTCCTCTGCCTGGAGGATGCCGTGGCCGACGACCAGGTCGAGGTAGCGGAGGCCAACCTCGTCACCCAACTGCAGGCCTACGCCGACAGTGGGGGTGGCGACTCGCAACTGTTCATCCGGGTGCGGCTGGCCGACCAGATCCCCGACCTGCTCGCGCGGCTCGGCGGCGCCGCGGACGTGCTCGCCGGGTTCGTGCTGCCCAAGTTCACCGCTCCCAGCGGCCGTAAGTACTTCGACGCCCTGACTGCTGCCCGCACCGACCTACTCGTCATGCCGGTCATCGAGTCGCCTGAGGTGGTGTACCAGGAGAGCCGCACCGAGGTCCTGCGCGGCATCGCGCACCTGCTGGCTGAGCAGCGCGAGCAGGTTCTCGCGGTTCGGATCGGCGCCACCGACCTGTGCGCGATCTTTGGACTACGCCGGGACCGGGAACTGTCGATCTACGACTTGCATCCGGTGGCTTCGGTCATCTCCGACATCGTCACCATGCTCGGCCGCGCCGACGGGACCGGATTCGTCATCACCGGCCCGGTGTGGGAGTACTTCTCCGCCCGCCCTCGGCTGTTCAAGCCGCTGCTGCGGACGACGCCATTCGCCGAGCACGAGGTCTTGCCGCTGCGCAGCGACCTGCTCGCCCGCCACCTTGACGGACTGATCCGCGAGATCGTCCTCGACAAGGCCAACGGGATGATCGGCAAGACCGTGATCCACCCCAGTCACGTTCACGCGGTGCACACCCTGCTCGCGGTGACCGCCGAGGAGTACGCCGACGCCAGTGACATCCTGCGCGAGGACGCCGTCCACGGCGGCGTACGGCGCTCGCACTACGGCAACAAGATGAACGAGGTCAAGCCGCACCGCGCCTGGGCGCAGCGCACGCTGCTGCGGTCCAGGGTGTTCGGCGTGACCAGGCCCAGGGTGGGCATGGTGGACCTGCTCGACGCGGGCGGCCCGGGTTGAGCGTCGGCGCCGGGCGGCGCGGGTGACTGTCGCTTCCGGGCGCCGGGTCTGGACTGGCAGCTGGGTCACCGCCCGCTGGGACGTCCAGCTGCGGAGCGACGACTCGCCGGTGGACGTGTCCGTGTCCGACCTGCTCGGGATCGCGCTGCGGCGCAACCCCCGGCGTACTCAATTGCTGGTCTCGACCGTGCTCGGCAAGCACGTCCCGACCGACCCGCGGCTGGTGTGGGCCGCCGGTCGTCTGCTGGGCGCCCTGGTTGCCGGCCGCCTCGGCGGCTCGGCCCTGCCGGCGGAGTTGGGCGGGTTGCTGCGGGCGGCGATCCACGGCGTCTCCGGTGCGCCCGCGGCGCTGCTGAACGCGGTTGGCGACCCGGGCGGTGTCGGTTCGGGCGTTGTGGTGCTCGGGTACGCCGAGACCGCGACCGGCTTGGGACACGCCGTCGCCGACGCCCTGCCGGACTGCTACTACCTGCACTCGACCCGTCGCGCCGTACCAGGGGTCCACGCCGTGGCCGGCTTCGAGGAGGAGCACAGTCACGCGACCAGTCACCTGCTCCTGCCTGAGGACCCCGGCGCCCTGATCGGAACCGGACCGCTCGTGCTTGTCGACGACGAGCTGAGCACTGGGCGGACGGTCCGCAACACGATCGCCGCGCTACACGAGCTCTCCCCGCGCGGCCGGTACGTCGTAGCGGCGCTCGCGGATCTGCGCGGGCCCGAGGACCGGGTGGCGATGGACCGGCTGGCCGCCGAGCTCGACGCCTCGATCGACGTGGTCGCGCTGGCCAGCGGTGAGATCCGGTTCCCGGCGGATCCTCCCCCTCGTAACGTCCGTAGGTCTGAGCGGTATACCGCTCAGACCTACGGACGTAGCGCGTCTATCGTGCTGGACGGGCTGTGGCCGCTGGGACTGCGCGACGGCGGCCGGCACGGCTACCGCCGCGCTGACCGGGAGGCGCTCCAGCGGCAGCTGCCGCGGTTGGCTGCGCGGCTGAACGAGGTCGTCACCGGACCGCGGGTGCTCGTGCTGGGCACCGAGGAACTGATGTACACGCCACTGCGGCTGGGGATTGCCCTGGCCGAGGTAACCGACGCTGAGGTGCTCTACTCGACCACGACCCGCTCGCCCGCGATGGCGGTGGACGACCCGGGATACCCGCTGCGCACCATGATCGCTTTTCCAACCGCAGCCGGGGACCGCTTCGGTTACAACGTCGCCCCGGGCGCGGGTGAGAGCCGGTTCGACACGATCGTGGTCGTCACCGACACCGACGCGCCCGACCTGCTCGATGCCGTGGCAGGGTGCTGCGACCGGCTCGTCGTCGTACCGGTCCCGTCGTACTGTCCGGGCGCGCTGCCGGAGCCGCTGCACGGTCCGCAGTTCGGCTCGTACGCCGCGGACGAGGTGAGCTGGCTGCTCCGCGATCTGTCCCACGTGGCGCTGGAGGCGCCCACCGAGGAGCGCGAGGAGGCGATCCAGTTCGGCGGCGGGCACTATGCCGAGTCGCTGCCCGTGGAGTACGTCCCGTCCGCCGACTACCGGCGGTTGTTCGAAAAGGCGCTTGCCGCATCCGCCCCCCGGGTCGCCACGGCCGTCGGTGTCGTCACCGAACTCGTGTTGGCCCGTCGGGGCGATGCTGCGGTGCTGGTGTCACTCGCCCGGGCCGGCACGCCGATCGGGATCCTGATGCGGCGCTGGGCGCAGTTCGCCCACGGCATCGACGTACCGCACCATGCGGTATCCATCGTCCGCGGCCGCGGGATCGATCCGGTCGCGTTGCGCTGGCTGGCCCGGAATCACGATCCGGCGCGGGTGATGTTCGTCGACGGTTGGACCGGCAAGGGCGCGATCGCCCGGGAACTCGCCGCCGCCGTCGGCGAGCACGCCGTGACGACCGGCCACGCATTCGGCGATGACCTCGCGGTGCTCGCCGATCCAGGACACTGCGTGTCGATCTATGGGACCCGCGACGACTTCCTGGTCCCGTCCGCCTGCCTGAACTCCACCGTCTCCGGCCTGGTCAGCCGGACCGTCCTGAACGACTACCTGATCGGTCCCGGCGATTTCCACGGCGCGAAGTTCTACGCCGAGCTTGCCGATGTCGACGTGTCCGGGCACTTCCTGGATGCGATCAGCGGACAGTTCCCCGCGGTGGTCGATGCGGTAGCCGCCGGGCTCGCCACCCCTGATGATCATGAGCCGACGTGGCGCGGCTGGGCGGCGATCGAGCGGATCGGCGCCGAATACGGGATCGGCGACGTGAACCTCGTCAAGCCCGGGGTGGGGGAGACCACCCGGGTGCTGCTGCGCCGGGTGCCGTGGCGGATTCTGGCCAGGCCGGGCGCGGGCGCTGACATCGAGCACGTCCTGCTGCTCGCGGCGGAGCGCGGCGTGCCGGTGGAGTATGTCGACGGGCTGGCGTACTCCTGTGTGGGACTGATCCATCCGCACTTCAGCCGCGGTGCCGTCGGCGCAACCGGCAGGAGCGCTTCGACCGGCTCGACCGGTTCGAGCGCGAAGCCGTTGGTGGTTTGCGACCTGGACCGCACGCTGATCTACAGCGCCGCGGCGATGGGTACCGATCCGCCGCCGGTCCGCTGCGTCGAACGGTTCGGCGGAGTGGACGCTTCCTTCATGACGGTCACGGCGGCGGACCTGCTGCGGACGCTGCGGCGGCGATCTGACTTCGTGCCGACGACGACGCGGACCCGGGAGCAGTACGCCCGGATCAGCCTGCCCGGGCGGCCGGCCCGCTACGCGATCGTCGCCAACGGCGGTCACCTGCTCGACGGCGGTGTCGCCGACCTGGACTGGCACCGCGCGGTACTCGCCCGACTCACTGACTGCGCCCCGCTCGCCGAGGCCCACGACCGGCTGCGCCGCCACGCGGGCGATCCCTGGCTGCGCCGCGAGCGAATTGCCGAGGACCTGTTCTGCTACGCGATCGTCGACCGTGAACTGCTCCCGCCGGCGGTCCTGGCAGAGCTGACGGGGTGGTACGCCGACCGCGGCTGGGTGCTGAGCCTGCAGGGGGGCAAGCTCTACTGCGTACCCCGCCCGCTGACGAAGTCCGCCGCCGCCGCCGAAGTGGCCCGCCGTACCGGTGCCGACGTCGTGTTGGCGGCCGGCGACTCGCTGCTCGACACCGACCTGCTGGAGTACGCCGACGTCGCCGTACGACCGGCCCACGGCGAACTCGACCTGGTCGGCTGGACCCGGCCGGGGCTGCTTGTTACCGAGTCTGCGGGCGTCCGCGGCGGCGAGGAGTTGCTGCGCGTGCTGCTCGGCGAGGTGGCCGGCTACCTGTCGGCGCGCGCCTGACGGACCGCGTCGACCACGGCCCGCGCGCCCTCGCTGACGGTGGCGAGCTCGGTGAGGTAGGCCCAGAAGTCCGGCCGGTTCCGTGCGGCCAGCCGCTCGGGGACGGTGTCCAGCTGGATGCCGAGGGCGTCGAGCCGGGACACATGCTGGGGCGCCGGCCGGTCCGGTCCGGCCAACAGGAAGCGCTGCGCGTCCCGGAGCACCCGGCGGGTCTGCCGCAGCGGCTCGCCCGGATCCTCCTCGGCGGCCCGTAGCGCGCTCAGCCGGTGCCGCACCGACTGCGCCGCCCTGGCCGCGGCCTCGATGGCGACGCGGGCGGCGGCGACGGCTTCGTCGGCCTCGCCCCATCGCTGCTCCTGCGAGGTGACCAGCGCCGCTGCCCGGTCCAGGTGGCGGCGGGCCTTCGCGAGGTCGGTGGCGGCGGTTGCGGGGGTCTTTTCCAGGTCGGCGAAGGAGGGGTAGACGTAGGAGCGGCGCAGCTCGCTGAGCGCCTCCGGTGCGTCGTCGAGCTGCCCCTCGGTGACCTGTAGGAACGTGCGCGCGGCGGTGATCCGCTGGGTGAGGGCCTGCGCCCTGCCCCGCAGCGATTCAGCGTCGGCCTGCGCCTTCGCACTCAGCTCGATGACATGTGCGGCACCGTCGAGCACGCCCTGCAGGCCGAGCGACTCGACCCCGCGGTCCAGCTGGGCCAACGCGGACCGGGCCTGCTGCAGCAGCTCGGTGGCCTCACGAGCCAGGTACCCCTCCGCCTGCGCGGCGTCGATCGCCCGCGCCGCCGACGTCACGGCGACCTGAGCGGCCCGCAGCCGGTCTGGGACCGCCGCGTGCGCCGAGCGAGCCCGCTGCAGGGGCCGCCCGGACTGCTCCAGGAATCGGCGTACGGCGATCACTGCATGGGCGAGCTGATCCGCGGATGTGCGGAAGGCTTCGGCGGCATGGCGGGCGACGGGTTCCTCGGGGTCGCTGTCGAGGTCGGCCGCGGACACCGCAGACATGTACGCGGCGACCGCGTGGTTGGCCTGCTCGCGCACCGGTTCCCAAGCCGCGGCGACCTGGCGGGCGCCCTGACTCGAGTCGACGCTGGTCAGCATCCGGACTCCGTCGGCCGCCTCCGTCTGCTCCCGGTCGAGATCGATCAGGGCCTGTGCCGCGCGGCCCGCGGCCTCACGGGCCAGCGCCTGTGCCTGGTCACGGCCGCGTCGCCACCAGCGCTCCGCTGAGGGCTGTCCCATGGCAGGCACCGTATCCCCACGTGCGGAAGTAGGGGCCAGCGATGGGGCTGGGCTCACCGCCGATCGCGAGTCAGCGAGCTGCCCACTGGCGATGGGGGCAGCGGTGGCGGCCGTCATCGTCGGGGCCCATCTGCTGGCGTGGGCCTGGCGGTGGAGGCTTGCGGCCGTCATGTGCCTCTTCGCGTTCGCCGGCGTGACCCAGGAGTTGGCCTGCGGAACGGCATTGGAAGCGTGCGGATCGCTGCTGCCGGGCTTCTAGCCGTCCCGGTCGATGGCCAGGGTGCTGCGGTACGGCTCGGACGGCCCCTCGGTTGGTACGGTGTCCACCGGCTCGTGACCGTACGGCCAGACCCGCACCGCCCGGTACGGATATCCGTCCTGGCCGGGAGCCTCCCACTCCAGCTCGACGACCTGACCGGCCGGCAGGCTCCGGTAGCCGGGCACGGCCACCTGGCTGTAGTGCGTCCAGCAACCGCCGGGAGTGTCGGCCGAGTCGATCACTCCCCAGCCCTCGCCGTCCCGCCACTCGCGCACCGTTCCCACCGTCGCCATCTGTCCAGCATGACCCCTCGGATCGGGTGCGCATGTGTCGAGCGCCGAGGCACCGTGTGTCAAGGTTGTGGGCGTGCCCCAGCTGGTCCGTGCCCGCAACGACCCCGGTCAGTACGACGACCTGGCCGACGTGTGGTGGGACAGCAGCGGACCTTTCGCTCTGCTGCATGCGATCGCCGAGGCTCGGGGCGGGCTCATCCCGCCCGCAGCCCGACCAGGCGCGGTGCTCGTCGACCTCGGCTGCGGCGCCGGTCTCCTGGCGCCGCACATCCGCAGCCTTGGCTATCACCACATCGGCCTGGACATCACCGCCTCGGCGCTGCGTCAGGCCGGCGAGCACGGGGTGCTTCCAGTCCGGGCCGACGTACTGGCTCTTCCGTTGCCTGACAGCGTGGCCGACGTCGTCGTGGCGGGGGAGATCCTTGAACACGTCACGGACCTGCGGCGTGCCGTGGCGGAGGCCTGCCGGGTGCTCAGGCCCGGCGGCACCCTCGTCCTCGACACGCTCGCGGACACCGCACTCGCCAAACTCCTCGCCGTACACATCGCCGAGCGCATCCCGGGCGGCGCCCCGAAGGGCATCCACGACCCGGCCCTGTTCGTGGACCGCGCCGAGCTGCGAGCCGCCTGCGCGCGCGGCGGAGTTCAGATCGAACTGCTCGGCTTGCGGCCCACCGTCGGAGCTCTGCTGCGCAGGCAGGACAAGATGAATGTCGTCCGCACCTGGTCCACCGCCGTCCTCTTCCAGGGCCACGGCATCAAGGAGGCACCACGATGACCAGCCTCGAACGGCTGGCCGACCCCGCGGAGGGCGTGGCCGCAGCGCACCTTGTCGCCGCCCGCTTGAGCGAGCGAGCGGCCGAGCACGACCGCGACGGCCGCTTCCCCGAGAAGGATTTCGCCGACCTGCGAGCTGCTGGGTTGCTCGGCCTGATGGTGCCGCCCCGGCTCGGCGGTCCCGGCGCAGGTTTCCAGGACTACGCCGAGGTCGCGATGGCGTTGGCCGCCGGCAACGGCTCGACTGCCCTGATCTTCAACATGCATGCCTCAGTCACGGGCGCACTGGCAGGTACGCCGGACGAGATGGCCCGGGCCCTCGGCGTACCGGAGTCCTACTTCCAGATGCGGGACCGCATTCTCGCAGCGGCGGTCGACGGGTCGCTGTACGCGGTCGCGATGAGCGAGCGCGGCGCCGGCAGCAGGTTGTCGGAGCTGAAGACGTCGTACGAGCCGGTGGACGGCGGATACCGGGTCAGGGGATCGAAGACGTTCGTGTCCGCGGCCGGTCACGCCGACGGTTATCTGGTTGCTGCCCGCCGGGCCGACCAGGACCCGCCGGTGTTGTCGCACTTCATCGTGCCGGCCGGCCCCGGGCTGCGAGTCGAGGAGACGTGGGACTCCCTCGGCATGCGTGCGACGGGCAGCAACGAGCTGCACATCGACGCCACCGTGTCCGAGGATGCCCTGCTCGGCGGGATGGAGGGGCTGGTCCTGCTGCTCGCTCAGGTGATGCCGCAGTGGCTGGTGGCCTCCTACGCCGCGGTGTACGTCGGCGTCGCGCAGTCCGCGATCGATGCCGCTGTCGGGCACGCCGGCGAGCGGGGGCTGGCCCGGCTGCCCGCCGTGCGGGCTCGCCTCGGTCGTGCCGACGCCGCTGTCGCCGCCGCCAGACTCGCCGTCCTGGAGGCGGCGGCCCGGATCGATCGGGCGCCGGGGGAGCCGGAGACGAACCGCTGGGTGTGGCGCGCCAAACTTCTCGCCGGGCAGACCGCGATGGACGTCGCGGCGTCGATGCTCGAAGCGGCCGGTACGTCGGCGTCGCGACGCGGCCATCCGCTGGAGCGGATCTTCCGGGACGCCCGCTGCGGGTCGCTGCAGCCGGCGACGAGCGACGTCTGTGCGGACTGGCTCGGGATGGCCGCGCTGGGGCTGGACCCGGAGAACGCCGCTGAGGTGTCCCGCTGGTGACCGCCGACGCGGAGGCGGCGCTGTGACCGGGCTGGCCGTCGTCACCGGCATGGGGCACGCCGTGCCGGCCTCGGCGACCCAGCAGGAGCTGTGGGACGGGTTCTTCGACCGGTACTACGGTGGCCGGGCGCTGGCCCGTCGGATCTTCGCTGCGGCTGGAGTTCAGACCAGGCACGCCGTAGCGAACCCGCTGGACGAGGACCTCTCCGCCTGGAGCACCGGCGCCAGGATGGACCGGTACGTCGCCGAGTCGATGCCGCTGGCCAAGCAGGCGGTGAGCCAGGCGTTGGCCGACGCCGGGCTGGCAGCGGGGGACATCGGCCTGTTCGCGGTGGCCTCGTGCACCGGCTACAGCACTCCTGGAGTGGACATCCGGCTGGCTCGCGACCTCGGGATGAGCGCGGACCTGCAGCGGCTGTTCGTGGGGCACATGGGCTGCTACGCTGCCGTACCGGCGCTGGGGGCTGTCACGGATTTCGTCTCCGCCCGGGGCCGGCCGGGCGTGCTGCTGTGCCTGGAACTGACGAGCCTGCACGTGCAGCCGCCGTGCGATGACGTCGACCAGATCGTCAGCCACTCGCTGTTCAGTGACGCGGCCGCGGCCGTCGTGGTGGAGCCGGGCGCTGCGGACGGCTTCGACGTCGTCGACGTGGTCGCCCGGACAGACGTGTCCACCGCGGATCACATGACGTGGGACGTGACGGACCTGGGCTTCCGGATGGGATTGTCGCCCCGGGTCCCCGACGTACTGAAGAAGCATGTCCGGTCCGTCGTCACCGGCATGCTCGACCGGCACGGACTGTCCACTGAGGACATAGCCGCGTGGGCAGTTCATCCAGGCGGGCCGCGCATCCTGGACGTGGTGGGCGAGCAGCTTGCGCTGTCCACTAGCGCGATGGCGCCGTCCCGCCGCGTCTTGGCTGAGCACGGCAACTGCTCGTCGGCGACCGTGTTGCTCGTCTTGTCCGAAGCCGCGCGGGATGTCGGCACCGGGGGCCACCTCGTGATGATGGCCTTCGGTCCCGGTCTGACGCTGTACGCCGCACTGCTCCGCCGCCGCTGACCCAGGGGGCTTGCGCTGAACGCCCGAAAAGCCCGACAGTGGGCGAGCCACGGGGGCAGCCCTAGGAGAAACGCACGATGTCCACGGCGATCGGCAAACGCCCCACGCAGGTGCTCACCCTCGCCGCGGCACTTCTCGTCGGCGCGGTCGTCTCGCTGTCGATCGGGGTGTACGCCGGCCTGCACGAGCCGGCCAACCGGCCGCTCGTGACACTGGGCTTCTCGGGCATGTTGCAGTTCAAGGCATGGCTGACCACCGCGGCAACGGCGTTGTTGATCGTCCAACTCAGCACAGCCCTCTGGATGTGGGGCCGGCTGCCGGGTGTGCGGACGGCTGCGCCAGCGTGGGCGGGTTCGCTGCATCGATGGAGCGGTACGGCGGCGTTCGTGCTCACGGTCCCAGTCGCCTTCCACTGCATCTGGGCGCTCGGCTTCGCCACCGGCGACCTGCGGGTGACCGCGCACAGCCTCGGGGGCTGCCTGTTCTACGGCGCCTATGCCGCGAAGATGCTGGCGCTGCGGGCGCGTGGCCTGCCGGGCTGGGCGCTGCCGGTCCTCGGCGGAGGTGTGCTCGCGACGCTCCTGCTGTTGTGGCTCACCTCGGCACTGTGGTTCTTCACCCGCTCCGGCGTACCGCTCCTATGAGGAGGTAGCGGTGTCCGACGAGCAAGTGTCCCGGCGGTCGGTGCTGCGTGGCGTCGCAGTGACCACCGTCGCCGGAGTCGCCGGTTACGCGGTGGCGGCGACCAGCGACGCGGCCGGCGCCAGAGCGGCCACGACCGCCGCGAACGGCTACGGCGCCGATGAGCAGACCCGCAGCCGGCTCGCCGCGCTGGCCGACATCCCGGCCGGTGGAGGGCTGATCCTCGATGACGCCCGCGTCGTACTGACTCGCGCAGAGGACGGGGAAGTGCTCGCGTTCTCGGCCACCTGCACCCACCAGGGCTGCACGGTCAGCTCGATCGAGCAGGGATTGATCGTCTGCCCGTGCCACCTCAGTCGCTTCGACCTCGCCACCGGCGCTCCGGTGTCGGGTCCGGCACGACGACCGCTGCCCCCGGTCGCGGTCGAGGTCACGGGCGAGGAGGTGTTCATCGGGTGAGGGAGGTTGACATGGACTGGTCCCGCGCGCTGCCGACCCTCGTCTGGCTGGCAGCGGTCGGGTTCGCGCTCGGCGCGTTGTTCGCGCTGTCGTAGCCTGCCTATCCGTG
This sequence comes from Geodermatophilaceae bacterium, assembly GCA_013812145.1. GTDB lineage: Bacteria > Actinomycetota > Actinomycetes > Mycobacteriales > Geodermatophilaceae > JACCTY01. The sequence goes on from JACCTY010000124.1 coordinate 11,800, forward strand.
CCGGACGTGGTCGAATTTGTCCGTGCCAGACGTGGTCGAGCAGCTCATCGCCGTCGGGCGGAAGGTCGTGGCCGCCGGGCTCGTGATCGGGTCCGGCGGCAACCTGTCGGCCCGCTCGCCGGACGGTGCGGCCTGCTGGATCACCGGTGCGGGTACCTGGCTCGACGAACTGGACCGCGCGGCGTTCTCCCTCGTCCGGATCGCCGACGGGGGCGTCGTATCCGGATCCCCTGAGCCGTCGACCGAAGCGCTGCTGCACCTGCGCAGCTACCAGGCCCGCCCCGATGTCAACGCCGTGATCCACCTGCACCCGCAGCTGTCGGTACTGCTGGACGCGATGGGTCAGCGGATCCGGCTCGTCACCACCGACCATGCCTTCTATGTCCGTGACGTCGGCCGGGTGCCGTGGTTCCCGCCGGGGACCGAGGACCTCGCCCGAGCCGCTGCCGCGGCGGTGGTCGACGGCTGCAACTGCGTGATCCTCGCCCACCACGGCTGCTCGGTGCTCGCCGACAGCGTCGAGCTGGCACACAAACGGGTGGTGAACCTGGAGGAGGCAGCGCGGGCGACGTGCGCCGCCCTGCTACTCGGTGGTCCGGTACCGGAATGCCCCCAACCGGCCACGTGATCATGGGGTTTGGCCGGTCAGGACCGGCCAAACCCCATGATCATCGCGAGGGTCAGCCCCGGGCGCGGGCCTCCGCGCCCGTCTCTCCCTCGTACCCGAGGTCTTGTCCGGACACCCGGCCGACGAACTCCTCGCTCTCGCCGGTACCGGTGGTGCTGCCGGCGTCCGCGCCGTCGGCGTCCGGGTCGCCGCCGGTCTCCCGCGAGTTGGCCACCGCCTCGTCCTCGTCGACGTCGGCTTCCCGATCCATTGCAGCGTCATCCCTTGCGGCCTCAGCACCCATGCCCGCACACTACCGCTGACCTGTCGGCTCCGGAGCCTCGCCCGCGGCCCAGGGCTGGTCGGGCCAGAACGGCCACTCCTCGAACCGGCTGGCGCGGCCCTCGGCGTCGAACCACACGAGCCAGAGGTCCTGGTACTCCTGAACCGGCGGTTCGCCGTAGCGGACAAGGACGTGCGCCACGCCGACATCGGCGTCCACCGCGAGAACGGTCGCCAGCATGGTGAACTCGTCGTCCGGCCCGTCGCGCTCGGCATCCCAGTCCCGCTCGATCGCGGGCAGGCCGCGCAGCGGCTCGGCGTACGGCGAATGCCGGTACGTCGCTGATGCGGCGAACAGCTCAACCAGGGACTCGGTTCCAGGACTGCGCCACACCCTCTCGTATGCGTCCAGCCACCGCCGAAAGCCGTTCCGGTCCACGGGAACCGAGGCTAGTGCTCACGCTTCGCTTACGTCCGGCTCCGCCCGGATACGTCTGGTACGTGCACGGGTACTTTGTCCGCGTCACCGTGTGTGCGACGACTATCTGGACAGCCCGCGCCTCGCCAGCGGGGATCTGGACGGCGACGGCGACGAGTATTGGCCCTGGCCGGCTCGGGGACCGATGCCCACTACTTCCTGTTCAACGACGGGACCGGCAGGTCTTCCGCGGTGGGGAACAGCACAGGTGGCTCCAGCTCCGGGGACGTCGAGGTGGCCGACCTCGAGCCCGACGGTGACCTTGACGTCATCAGCGCGACGTTCGGCTTCCAGGCCGGCGACATCACCGTCTTCCGCAACGCCGGCGACGGCGCGTTCGGCGTTACCACCAGCACCATCCAGGTCCTGCTCAACGACGGCACCGGAGTGATGGTCCAGGGGCCGACAATCGATCCAGGTGGCACGACGAAGTTCATCGACGCCGCGGACTTCGATCTCGACGGCGACGACGATCTGGTCTGGCAGCTGCGCGGCTTCGCCCTTCCGGACGCCGGCGTGGCGCTGAGCAACGCAACGGAACGTTCGGCTCTCCGCAGCTGCTGAACGTGGCCTCGTGTGAGACCGGGCAGGTGAGCACCGCGGACTGGACGGCGACGGGGACCCCGACATCCTCCTCGCGAACGACCGTCCGGGCTTCTCCGGGGTGCGAGGTCGGCGACCGGGTGACGATCGTGCCGAACAACGGCGACGGAAAAATCGGCGCCGCCTTCGACGTCCAGTGCCGGTGGTGCCGGCCATGGCGATCGGCGCTGACATGAACGGCGACGGCGGCTTCGCTCCCTTCGTCGGGATCGACAGCGGGAACGGTCACCACGAGGTGGCCGCGGCCGACTTCAACGGTGACGGGCTCGTGGACGTCGCCGTGCCGAACGCCGAACCGAACGCTGCGGCCGACGCCGACGCGCCCGCTCGTCGGGGTGTCAGCGTCCTCCTGAACGTTGGGTCCGGAGCTCAGCCGCGGCCTGCACGATCCGGGGTACGGCGGGCAACGACTCATTGACCGGTACGCCGGGCAACGACGGGATCTGCGGCGGCGTCGGCAACGACGTCATCCTCGGCGGGACGGGTAGCGACCGGATCCGCGGTGACGCGGGGAGGGACCAGGTCTTCGGCGGCGACGGTGCCGACACGGTGCTTGGTGGCGCCGGAGCCGATCAGCTCAACGGCGGCGCAGGGAACGACCGGTGTGACGGCGGCGCCGGAACGGACACGGCCACGACCTGCGAGCGGATCGCCGGCGTCCCTAGCTCGGCCTCATCCCGCCCGGTACTAGCACCAAGGGACAGCTCCCGCCCGAAGGACACTCCGGGTTAGCGTCTGACTACGTTCCGACCGACCATATGGGAGATGCCGTGCTGTTCAACGTTCCCCGCCCCGTCGTCGCTGCGTCGAGGCCGGCTGGCCGGGTCGGCGTGGTGGCAGTACTGGTCGCCGGCGCCTTGGCGATCTCTCCGGCGGCAGCAGTGAGCGCCGCCGAACCGGGCGACGGGTCACGGTTCGACACCTGGGCCGGCTATCAGGTCGGCCGGAGCCCGGTGGAGGCGCTGGCCGGTGACTTCAACGAGGACGGCGCAGCGGATGTCGCCTGGGTGCGCAACAACCAGTCCGACAACACCCTCAGCGTTACGCTGAACCTCGGCGACGGGACCATGGACGACCCGAGGGAGTTCGTGGCGACCGCGGGCAGCGCCACCGACGGCGTCGTCACCGACCTCGACGGCGACGGGAACCTGGACGTCGCCGTGGTCGCCGAAGGCGCGTGTCTCTGCAACGACATCATCGACCTCTACCTCGGTGACGGCACGGGGGACTTCGCCCACAGCACGGCCACCGGCGGTAACGGCCCCCTTCAGGTGGCTGCCGGCGACCTCGACGCCGACGGCGATCCGGATCTGGCCCTGACGAACTTCTGGGGCGGCCCCACCGTCAGCGTGCTGCTCAACGACGGTGACGCGACGTTCGCGCCGGAGGCCATCTACCCGGTCGGCGAGCGTCCGGTCGGCATCGTCACCACTGACATCGACGGCGACGCCGATCTCGATGTCGTGGCAGCTGCCCTCGGTTTCGACGGTCCGCTGGCGATCTATCCCCTGGTCAACGCCGGCGACGGGACGTTGACGCCGGCCGCCCGGCAGACCCTCGACCAGCCCGTGGGCGATCCTCGGTTGGCCGCCGGGGATCTCGACGGTGACGGCGACGAGGACCTGGCTCTCGGCGGCTTCGGCCCCACCCACTACTTCTTGTTCAACGACGGATCGGGAACATATACGCCGGTCGCCAACGACACGGGCGGTTTCACCTCTGGTGACGTGGAGGTCGCGGACCTCGAGCCCGACGGTGACCTCGACGTGGTCAGCGCGACGTTCGGTTCCACCTCGTCCGGGGACATCACCGTGTTCCGGAACTCAGGTCGCGGCGCGTTCAGCTCCGAGCGGCTCACCTCCAGTGAGCAGCCGTCCGGGCTCGCGGTCACCGACTTCACCCGCGACGGCGTGAGCGATATCGCCGCAGCGAACCGCGGCACGAGCCTCGGTGTCATCCACCCCGGCGGGCCGGGCGGCGCTTTCCCCGCCCCGCCGCAGAACGTGTTCTTCCAGCCGCCGTTCAGGATCACCACCGGTGACCTCGACGGGGACGGCGACACCGACATCGCTGCGACCACGAGCCCGGGCGGTTTCAGCGGAGCCATCCAGGTGCTGCTCAACGACGGCACCGGGACGATGGTCGACGGACAGTTGATCGTGGCCGGCGGCCCGCCCTCGTCGATCGATGCCGCCGACTTCGACCTCGACGGCGACCAGGACCTCGTCTGGCAGCTGTACGGCTTCTCCTTCGACGACGCCGGAGTGGCGCTGAACAACGGCGACGGCACGTTCGCCTCCCCGCAGCTGCTGAACGTGACCCCGTGTGGCACCGGGCAGGTCACCGCCGCCGACATGGATGGTGACTCCGCTCCCGACATCCTCATCGCCAACAATTTCGGGGACACCGCCGGGTGCGACGACGGGACCAGCGTGACGATCGTGCCGAGCAACGGCGACGGCACGTTCGGCCTGGCGTATGAGGTCCAGACCGAGCGCCGCCCCGAGATGCCGATCGGCGCGGACATGAACGGCGACGGCCTCAACGACCTCGTGACGGCCCACGCCTTTGCCATCTCGGTCTCCCTGAGCACCGGCGACGGCGGGTTCGCGCCGCACGTGGACATCACCACCAACCAGGGTCACCTCGAGGTGGCGGCGGCCGATCTCGACGCCGACGGTGACACCGACCTGTCCACGGTCAACAGTGACAGTTCGGCGACCGTGTTCCTCAACGACGGATCGGGTACGTCGTTCGCCATCGACGTACTGGCCGGCACGGAGACCGGCGGCGCGGCCATTGCGGTGGACATCGGTGACATCGACAGCGACGGCAGGCCCGATGTCGTCGTGGCGAACCGGATCGGCAACGACATCAGCGTCTGGTTCAACAACGGCGGCGGGTCCTTCGAGCAGAACGCCGTCCATTACGGGGTCAACACCGGCCTGTCCGATCTGCAGTTGGCCGACTTCAACGGCGACGGCCTGCTGGATGTCGCGGTGCCCAACACGACCGCTACCGGCTTCGCCGCCGGGGCCGAGCCGCCCGTCGTTCTCGCTGCTGCGCCGAACGGCGTCAGCGTCGTCCTGAACGAGGGGTCGGGCACCACGCCACCGCCGGCCTGCACGATCCGCGGTACGTCGGGCAACGACTCGCTGACCGGCACGCCGGGCAACGACGTGATCTGCGGCGGCGCGGGTAACGACGTCATCAAGGGCGGTGCCGGCGACGACGTCATCGTCGGCGGGACGGGTGCCGACCGGATCCGCGGTGACGCGGGTAAGGACAGGGTATTCGGCGGCGACGGTGCCGACGCGCTACTCGGTGGCACCGGGGCGGATCAGCTCAGTGGCGGCGCAGGGGTTGACCTGTGCGCCGGCGGCGCCGGGACGGACACGGCGCTGACCTGCGAGCGGACCACCGGCGTGCCCTAGTCCGGCAGGCGGTGAGCCGGTCTGGTGAACAGGCCGGCCACCGCGTCGAGGTCCTCCGCGCTGTTGGCGGTGATCGTCAGGGTCGGCTGGCCGGCTGAGCTGACATCCCAGTCGAGGAATGCGCAGCACTCCCGTTCTGCTGCGGCCAAGACCTCGAGTTCCGCGAGCACACCGGAGTGTCCCGCGGGCTCAACGAAACGGACCGTGAGGCGGTTGCCGGCCCGGCTGAACGCCGGATCTGCGGCGTCCAGCAGGCGCTGCCAGCGCTGCATTCGTTCGATTCCGTCCGTGGGTCCAAGGGTGCAGGCGACGGGGAGTTCGGGCGGGCCAAGCGTGAAGACCATGACCGCAAGACAACCCCGCTGCACCGGATCCGTCAACGCGATCGCGACTGGTAGGTGCGGCGTGTTGAGCTGCCAAGCGCTCCGGCACGCCTACCGTGTGCAGCGGGGATCACGAGACGCTTCTGGGACGGTGATGTCATAGCGATCGATGACGGCCGTATCGACACTGCCGGCAGTGTCACCGCGGTCGAGGGGCGTCACCCCGGTCGGCTGGCGCGCCGTTTGGTGCTGGCTCTGCTGGTCGTCGTGGTCCTGTTGGCCGCAGGTGGCCTGACAGGTGTGCGCACGAGCAGCGTGAGCGCATCGA
>JACCTY010000147.1 GCA_013812145.1 Geodermatophilaceae bacterium
CGAGCGCCAGCGCCGGCAGCGCGAAGTTGCGGAAGAAGATGTTCGCGAAGAACGCGACCGCGCAGATCGCGGCGACGAACATCAGGATCGTCTTGGCCGGCAGCAGCGCCGTCACGTCGGTGTACGACGCACCGGTGGTGATGCCGGTGCGGTCGGAGAACACCAGGCCGAACCGGTCCAGGTAGTACGCAAAGGCCTTGAGCAGAACGAAGACCCCGAGCAGTACGGACAGGTGCATCCGGGCGCCGGAGCTGAACCGGTCACCCTTGCTCTGCAGCCGGATCCCGCCGAAGACGTAGTGGACGGCGGCCGCACCGGCCAGCGACAGCAGCACGATCGCGAACAGGAAACCGAGAACGAGCCGGTAGAACGGGTAGTCGAAGGCGAAGAACGAGACGTCCATGCCGAATTGCGGATCAGTGATGCCGAACTCGGTGCCGTTGCGCCACAGCAACCACGTCTGCCAGCTACCTTGTGCGGTGAATCCGGCGAAGGCCGCCATCAAGACGCCGATGCCGACGAGCAGCAGCTTGCGCCGAGGCTCGATCGCCGCGCGGTACCGCTCGAGGTTCTGCTGTTCCAGCGACATCGGCCGGAACGCCGGCCGGAGGCGGTAGGCAAGCGCCAGGTTTCCTGCCACGGCCAAGCCGGTGGCTGCGCCGACCACGAGGAACAGCACGACCCGGGTGCTCAGCTCGGTCCAGAAGACACTGGTGTAGCCGGTCGCTTCGAACCACAGGTAGTCGACGTACTCACTCGTCAGCGTGCCGAGGATGCTCAGGACGACGACGAGGGCAGCGATGACGCCGAGGATGACCCGAGCGCGACGGGACAGGGCCGGCATGGGCATTGGGGGGCGCATGGCCACGGGCAGACTCCGGTGGATTCGAAGTGACGCGAACGCATCTTTCAACTTACCCGCGCGCCGCGGGGTTCCCCGGTGTTGGCAGGATGATGTCGATGAGCGAGCCGACACCGCTGGAGATCACCCTCTTCGAGATCGAGCTGCATGCCGACGCCGGCGGGTGGGATCGCCCGCCGCAGCTGTTCGCCCTCGTGGAGACGGCGGAGTTGCTCTCCCGCGAGCCCGCGCTGGCCGCGCGGGTCGGGCTCGCGCCGGCGGACGTCCCCGCCGGTCTTTACACCCCGGTGGAGCAGGAGGCGCTGCCCGAGGGCCCACTCGACGAGGCGCTGGGGCACATCATGTGGCCCGACGGCGTGGTCGGCTGCGCCCTCGTACACGAGGTTCTGGCGTTGCCGCCGCAAGCCGAGAACGACCGGCCGGCACTCACCGATCCCGAGGAGTACGCCCGGACCCACCCGGACCGCCGCGAGGTCCGCCTCGCAGTGGCCGTCCTGGCCGACGGCGCGTCGGCCAGCGCCATTCGGGTGCGGTCAGACGCCGGCGCCGACGACGAGTTGATGTTCGGGACCGACCTCGCGCCCAACCTCACCGAGGCGCTGCTGGCAACGCTGCGCTGATCGTCAACAGAGCGGCGGCGTACGGCCGTCCCGCAGGTCTTCGAGCGCGTCGAGAGCGTCGTCCAATGTGGACACCGAGACGAGCGGCAAGCCGTCGGGTGCGTTCTCCATCGCCTCGGCGCAGTTGCCGTCCGGGACAAGAAACGCATCGGCGCCGAGGTCGCTGGCAGCGATGGTCTTGAGCCGTACGCCGCCGATCGGGCCAACCTCCCCCTCCGCCGTGATGGTCCCGGTGCCGGCGACGAACAGCCCGTCCACCAGGTCGGTGTCGCCGACCAGGTCGAGGATCCCGAGAGTCAGCATCAGTCCCGCCGAGGGCCCCCCGACGTTGGCGACGTTGATCTCGACGTCGAACGGTGCCTTGCGCTCGTAGCTGATCGCCACCCCGAGCGCCGCACCGTCTCGGTCCTGCGCCTCGGTCGTCGTCACCGTCTCCGAGCGATCGCTGTCACCCCGGCTGAACTCGACGGTCACGTCCGCGCCGGGCGGCAGTCCCTCCAAGATCCCGATCAAGGTGTCGGGATCGCCGATGGCGGTGCCGTTCACCGATTCGATCGCGTCGCCCGGACGCAGCACGCCTTCCGACGGCGAGCCGTCAGGTATCTCGACGACGACGACCTTCATCGGGTAGCCGAGTTCGCCCAGCGCGGCGGCCTCGGCGGAGTTCTGCGAGTTGAGGAAGTCCTCCCGGTTCGCCTGGTCGATCTGCTCGTCGGTCTGATCCGGCGGATAGACCTCCTCCCGCGGGACCACCGACTCCTCGCTGTCCACCCAGCCCTCGATCGCGCGGAACAGCTCCAGACCGTCGCTGACAGCTACCGTGGTCAGGCTGAGCTTCCCGGTGCTCGGGTTGGGCTCCCGGCCGGTCACCGTGATGATCTGCCGGCCGTCGATGCTGTCCAAGGTGTTGTACGTCGGACCCGGGCCGAGTGCGACGTACGGCACGGGAAGCAGCGATCCCCCGGCCGCCAGTGCGATCAGCAACAGCGCCCCGACGGCGAGGGTGCCTAGTCGTCGACTCACGTCACGAGGGTAGCCGCGACTATCGGTCTACCGTGATTGTCATGAAGTACCAGGGCAACGCCTCATGACGGATCACCCCTTCGGTTTCGGGCCTGCCGCGGGCGGCCCGGGCTCCGATGACGACTCGGACCGGAACGCCGGCAGCGGTAAGGAACCCGCCCGGAGCGGCGGTTTCGGGATCCCCGACGACATCATGAGCAAGGTGCCGCTGTTCGCCGAGCTGCAGAAACTGATGTCCTGGCAGGGCGGGCCGGTGAACTGGGACCTCGCCCGGCAAACCGCGATCAGCCAGGTCGGCGGGGGGCACGTGCCGGTGTCCGCGGACGAGCGCCGGGCGGTGGAGGAGGCGGTGCGGCTGGCTGACCTCTGGCTGGACCCGGTGACGACTCTGCCCTCGGGTGTCGCGCAGGTCGACGCCTGGTCCCGCGTGGAGTGGATCGAGAAGACGCTGCCCGTGTGGTCGCAGCTGTGCGACCCGGTTGCCTCGCGCGTGGTTGCGGCGATGAGTCAGGCGCTGCCCACCGAAGCCCAGCAGATGGCCGGTCCGATGATGGGCCTGCTCGGCCAGTTCGGCGGCATGATGTTCGGTGCTCAAGTCGGGCAGGGGCTGTCCAGCCTGGCCGCGGAGGTGCTGTCCTCGACCGACGTCGGTCTGCCGCTGGCGCCGGCAGGGACCGCCGTGCTGCTGCCCCAGAACGTGGCGGTCTTCGGCAGCGGACTGGACCGCCCCGCCGACGAGGTCCGGCTGTTCCTGGCGCTGCGCGAAGCGGCCCACCAGCGGCTGTTCGGACATGTGCCGTGGCTTCGGCAACGGCTGCTCGACACCGTCGATGCCTACGCCCGCGGGATCAACGTGGACAGCGAGGCGATCAACGAGGCGATGCTGCAGATCGACCCCGGCAACCCCGAGAGCATCCAGCAGGCGCTCGGCGGCGGGATGTTCCAGCCGCAGGACTCCCCCGAGCAGACGCTGGCCCTCGCGCGGCTGGAAACGCTCCTCGCCCTCGTCGAGGGCTGGGTGGACCACGTCGTCGCGCTGGCGACCGAGGGGCGGCTGCCGGGTGCGGTCGCATTGCGGGAAACCATCCGCCGCCGCCGGGCCTCGGGCGGGCCGGCGGAGCAGACGTTTGCGACGCTGGTCGGTTTGGAGCTGCGGCCGCGCCGGTTGCGGGAGGCCTCGATGCTGTGGAGCCTGCTCGCCGAGCAGCGCGACAGCGCAGGCCGCGATGCCCTGTGGGCGCAGGTCGACCTGCTACCGACATCGGAGGACCTGGACGACCCGCAGGCTTTCGTCGACCGCGACGACTCCGCGGGACCGTCCATGGCGGACTTAGCCTGATCGGGAACTCTTGAGGGCGGAGCGTAACCATCGTCCGGACGGGCAACCCGCTGGGCCTGCGGGTCGGCACGACTGCCCGGGTCGCGGTCGCCAACGCACAGCCCGCTAGGGGCCAGGCTGATCGGCTCCCGCTGACAGCAGCCCGCGTGTTGCCTCCCAGCCCTCCAGGCCGGGATCCAGCAGGGCGAGGTCAGCGGGGCGCCGCAGCCGGTGCCAGGGCAAGGTCTCACGGAGGCCGGGCGGCGCCGCCCGATCCAGGGCGGCGCCGTCAAGGCCGGCTGGCGGGGGCAGCCGGCTGGCCAGGATGACCACGCCGCCGTTGACCGCAAGGGCGACCGCTGCCGGGGAGGTCCCCAAGGCGCTGAACGCCTTCGCCACGTGCAACGCGGGAAGATCCGGCGCGTCCGAGGCCACGAGCGCCGCCTCGCGGTAGCCCATCCCGGCGAGGCGTGACAGCACGTCTGCCGGCGTTGCCTCGGCGGGAACACAGAGCAGCGTCGTGCCGGGCCAGCCGATCGCCTCGGCGAGTACCCGCCGCGGTTCGGAGAACGCGATCACCTCGTCGACGTCGTCCAGCTCGGCGAAGACGGTCAGGACGTCCTCAGCCATGGCCGCCGCAAGGGCGTGGCCATCACAGCCAGGAGGAGCGGCACTGGACGCGTCCGCGCCGGTCAGCAGCAGGACCGCCGCCCGCGCCCTCATGAGCCCTCGGTGTCGTCGCAGTGCTCGTCAAGCGGCAGGCCGGCTGCCGCCTCGACGCCCTCCAGATATCCCCGAGCTCGCTCGGCCTGTGGGAAGCGTCGCACCCACGCCCAGAACCGCTCGCCGTGGCCGGCCACGATCAGGTGCGCGAGCTCGTGCACCAAGACGTAGTCGACGATGTACGCCGGCATGTCTCGCAGCCGGGTCGACAACCGGATCGAGGAATCGCCGGGGGTGCACGAACCCCATCGCTGGTGCTGGTTGGTGACCCACCGCACGCTCACCGGCGCGACGCGGCCCTCGAGATACAGCTCGGACAGCTCCTTGGCGCGCACCACCAGCTCGGCGTCGCTGCCCGGAAGTCCGCGCCGGCGGCGACCGTCCTGCGCTGCCAGCCGCGCGAGCATGTCGGTGATCCAGCGGCGCTCCTCCGTGGCGCTGAAGCGAGCCGGCATGAGCACGACGACGCTGTCGCCGTCTCGGTAGGCGCTGACCGTCTTCCGGCGGCGGGCGCTCCGGCGTACGACGACGTTCGGCTGCTCGGCTCGCGGTGTGGCCACGCAACGACGGTAGTGGCGTAGACGCAGGCCGACCCACCATCGCCGCCGCCGACGCTTCGGCTACTGCCCGGTGAACCGCGGCGCGCGTCGCTCGCGGGCGGCCTGGACACCTTCTCGCAGGTCCGCCGTGGCCATCGTCAACGGCTGCGCGACGGACTCCCACGCCAGGGCCGCCTCGAAGCTCGCGTGGCCGCCCGAGGCGAGCGCCACCTTGGTCAGCCGGGTCGCGATCGGCGCGCGAGTGGCGACAGTCACGGCGATGCTCAGCGCTTCCGCGCGCAGGGACTCTGCGGCGAACACCCGGTTCACCAGGCCCAGCCCGACCGCCTCCTGGCCGCTGACGACCCGGCCGGTCAGCAGCAGCTCCCGCGCGACCGCCAGCCCGGCGACCTCGGGAAGCAACCAGGTCGAGGCCATGCCGGCGTGGATACCCAGCGAGGTGAACGGCATCGACAGCTGCGCCTGCGGTGCGGCGTACCGCAGATCGCAGGCCAGTGCCAGCGCGAGACCGGCGCCGACGGCGGCGCCGTTGAGGACGGCGATCGTGGGCACCTCCACATCGCGGATCCGCAGCCAGGCCCGGTAGAAGGGCAGCATCCGGGCCCGCAACCGGTCGGTGCTGAGCGAGCCGGAGTCCGCCAGCCAGGACAGGTCGCCGCCGGCGCAGAAGACCGGCCCCTCACCGGTGACGACAAGACAGCGCACCGAATCGTCGTCGGCGAGCGCGTCGAGCGCGGCGGTCCAGGCGGCGGTGAGTTCCTCGGTCATCGCGTTGCGCCGTTCCGGTACGTCCAGGCGCAGCAGCACGACGCCGTCGTCGTACCTGTCCACGTGCAACGGCTCTGCCATCGGTGGACAGTAGCCCTCGCATTCGGCTGGGCGCGGGCGTGACCGGTAGCCTGAGCGCCGAACCTCGCCGCGACCGGCGGTGGAGGCCGATCGATGTCAGGAGGCAGGGTGGCCGACACCTACAACGGCTACTGCGTCAAGTGCAAGGAGAAGCGCGACTTCGAAGGCGAAGTTGCCACGAGCGACTCCGGGCGGCGCATGGCCAAGGGAATCTGCCCGGTCTGCGGCACCAAGATGAACCGGATCCTCGGCAAGGCCTGAGGCAGGGCCGTCAGCAGCAGACTCGTTCAGTGGGGGCGGCATTCATCCGGATGCCGCCCCCACTCCCTGTGGATGACCGCAGCGCGGCGGCGGCGATGCTGACACGCTGATCCTGTGTCAGAACCGGTCGATGCCGACGATGTGCCGGCGGCGCCGCTGCTGAATCCGGCGCTGCGGCGGCTGTGGCGTGACGACACGACTGTGCAGTTCGGCGTGGACGCCGACCCCGCGATGGTGGTCCATGAGGTCGATCCGGCCATCCGGGCGCTGCTGGATCGCCTCGACGGGCGGCACAGTGAGGCCGAGGTTCTCGCGGCGGCGGTGTCCGGCGGCCACGACGTGGAGGCCGTGATGCGCCTGCTCGGCGAACTGCGCGGCGCCGGTGCGCTGCTCGCGGGAGATCCCGCCGCGTTGGCGGGGCTCGGCGGGGCCACCGAGATGGACCGGCTCGGTCCCGACCTGGCCTCCCTGTCCTTGGTTGCCCGCTCCGGTGGCCCGGCCGCGACGGAGCGGCTGCGGCGGCGGCGGGCAGCCCATGTCGTCGTGCACGGAGCCACCCGTGTCGGCGTGCCACTGGCGGCCGCGATGGGCGCAGCGGGCGTCGGCCGGGTCGCCGTGGTCGACCGGGGTAGCGT
>JACCTY010000151.1 GCA_013812145.1 Geodermatophilaceae bacterium
ACGGCTGGTGCGTCCAGCCACCGGGAAGCGCCGATGATTGCGGGCGACCCGCAGCACGACGGCACCGACACCTACGCCTTTGTCAATCCGGACGACCCCGGCATGGTGACGCTTCTTGCGAACTGGATCCCGTTCGAGGAGCCCAACGGTGGTCCGAACTTCTACCCGTTCGCCGAGGGGTCGAAGTACTACATCAACATCGACAACAACGGTGACGGCCTCGCGGACCAGAAGTACGCCTGGGTCTTCACAAACATCGACACCCGAGCTGACCGGCGGATCACCCTGGCGAGAGACGAGGGCACCTTCCTGTACAACACCGGTCCGGTCACCTCGTTCAACGACCCCGACCTGCGCTTCAAGCAGACCTACACCCTGACCGAAGAGGTGAGTGGGACGGTGCTGGTGCGCAATGCGCCGGTCGCACCGTCGAACGTCGGCGAGGCGTCCATGCCGGACTACCAGGCCCTGCGTGACGAGGCGGTCGTGCCCGTCAAGGCTGGTCTCCTGGCGCGCGGCAAGTCCTTCGCCGGGCAGTCCGATGACTCGTTCTTCCTCGACGCGCGCCTCTTCGACCTGTTGTTCGGCGCCGACCTGTCCGAGGTCGGGCAGGACACGTTCGCCGGATACAACGTCAACTCGGTCGCGCTGACACTGCCCGTCCGGAGCTTCGCGCTGAACGGCAACGCAAGCCGGAACCCGGTTATCGGCGTCTGGCAGACCACGGAGCGGCAGAGCCTGAATCTGGAGACCGGCCAGCCCGCCGGCGACTTCGTGCAGGTGTCCCGGCTCGGCAACCCGCTGGTGAACGAGCTCGTCGTTCCGGCGAACCTCAAGGATGCCTTCAACAGCATCGTCCCGGCCGATGACGCCGCCGCAGCTGGCGGTCAGGTCCTTGAGCGGGTGCTCGATCCCGAGGTGCCGCGGCTGATCGAAGCCATCTACGGCATCCCCGCACCGACGACCGACGGCAACCCGGCCACCCCGGACGAGGCCAACCGGACAGACCTCGCCGAGATCTTCCTGACCGGTGTAACCACCGAACTGGACGGCACTGGCCTGTTTGCGTCGCTCGGTGAGCCAGACGACATGGCGCCGATTCAGCTCGACCTGAACTCGCAGGCGATGAACGCAGACGTCAATCCCCGCGCGTTCGTGCCCTCGGAGATGTTGCGCCTGAACATGGGCATCCCACCGACGGCGAAGCCGAACCGGCTCGGCGTGCTCGCCGGTGACCTGCAAGGGTTCCCGAACGGTCGCCGGCTGACCGACGACGTGGTCGACATCGAGATCCAGGTGTTCGAGGGGTTCTTCGTCGACGACAATGGTGACGGCGAGCCGGACGGCATCGAGCCGGCGTTGGCAGCCGGTGACGAGGTGAATAGGAACGACGTGCAGTTCAGCAGTTCGTTCCCGTACCTCGCACTGCCGCAGAACGAAGGCGTGAACGTGACCTTCGACGGCGACGAGTACCCAGGCAACTAGAACGTCGTTCGACCCGAAACGGATCGGCCCGGCCCCCATGGGGTCGGGCCGATCCGTCTCTGTGGCGGTGGTTCTTGTGGCGTCGAGTGGGACGTCAGTCCTCGCCGGCGGCCTCCGATGCCCGCATGACGCCGTCGGCGTACCCCCGCGCGTAATCCCACGTCACGTAGTCGTGCGGGTCGGGGTCGAACGGTGGCTCGTGCACGCGGGTGGCGCCGGCGTCCAGCAATTGCCGGAGGTTCGCCTGCATGAGGTCCCACCCGACGTAGTGCGCCTCGCCGCAGTCCGCGCAGTCGACCACCACCCCGCGAACGCCGTCGGCCTCCAACAGCACGCGGAAGATCTCCAGGTCCTCGAGGTCGTTCAGGGCGTCCTCGCGCTCCTCCGGGGACAGCGGTTCGTTGACGTAGGCATCGTCCAGCGCTTCCAGGGCATGGACCGGATCGCTCGGGTCATCGAGGAAAGGATCCCGCGGTGGATCTTCATTCATGGCGAACACCGTATCCGCCGCCGGTGCCGGGCGGGGTATCGGCGTGCCCACCTGTGAACACCCGGGCTGCGTCCTGGGGACGGCTAGAATGGGGTGACGTCGCATCCCGGTCGGCCCTGCCGAGCGGCCCCGCGCAGCAGCCATCGAAAGGGGAACGATGCCGGTGTCACAGCCACCGCAGTCCGGACAGCAGGAGCCGGACGGCATCTTCCCCGGTCCATCGCCGAAGTTCGCGCTGCTGGGGCTGACCTTCGACGACGTGCTGCTGCTGCCGGCATCCTCGGACATCATCCCCAGCGAGGCCGATACCAGCACCCGGCTGAGCCGGTCGATCTCATTGCGTGTTCCACTGCTGTCCTCGGCCATGGACACCGTCACCGAGGCTCGGATGGCCATTGCCATGGCCCGCCAGGGCGGCATCGGCGTACTGCATCGCAACCTGTCCGTCGACGAGCAGGCCGCGCAGGTCGACCTCGTCAAGCGCTCCGAGGCAGGCATGGTCACCAACCCGATCACCTGCGCCCCGGACGACACGCTGGCTCACGTGGACGAGCTGTGTGGCCGGTTCCGCATCTCCGGCGTACCGGTCGTTGAGCAGACCGGCGTGCTCGTGGGCATCGTGACCAACCGGGACATGCGGTTCGAGAGCGACCTGTCCCGACTGGTCCGCGACATCATGACGCCGTTGCCGCTCGTCACGGCCCCGGTCGGCGTGTCGGCGGCCGACGCCCTGGTGCTGTTGCGCCGGCACAAGGTGGAGAAGCTGCCGCTCGTTGACGCGGCCGGGCGGCTGCGCGGGCTGATCACCGTCAAGGACTTCGTCAAGAGCGAGACGTACCCGGCGTCGACCAAGGACGCCGACGGCCGGCTGATGGTCGGCGCCGCCGTCGGCGTCGGGGAGGACGGGTACAAGCGGTCCCGGACGCTCGTTGACGCGGGTGTGGACGTGCTGATGGTCGATACCGCGCACGGTCACTCCCGGGCCGTTCTGGAGATGGTGGCGCGGCTCAAGGCCGATACCCACGTCGACGTGGTCGGTGGCAACATCGCGACCCGCGAGGGGGCTCAGGCGTTGATCGACGCGGGTGCCGACGGCATCAAGGTCGGGGTCGGCCCCGGTTCAATCTGTACCACGCGGGTCGTCGCGGGCGTCGGCGTGCCGCAGGTGACCGCGATCTACGAGGCAGCGTTGGCCGCCCGCGTCGCCGGCGTACCGGTGATCGGCGACGGGGGGGTGCAGTACTCCGGGGACATCGCCAAGGCGATCGCGGCCGGCGCCGACTCGGTCATGCTCGGCAGCCTGCTCGCCGGTGTCGAGGAGAGCCCGGGAGAGCTGGTATTCATCAACGGCAAGCAGTACAAGTCCTACCGCGGGATGGGCTCGCTGGGGGCGATGCGGAGCCGCGGGCGGACCCCGTCGTACTCCAAGGACCGGTACTTCCAGGACGACGTGCTGTCCGATGACAAGCTCGTGCCGCAGGGGATCGAGGGTCAGGTGCCCTATCGAGGGCCGCTGGCCGGCGTCGCACACCAGCTGGTCGGGGGTCTCCGGGCGGCGATGGGCTTCTGCGGGGCCGGCACGATCCCGGCGTTGCGGGATACCGCGCGGCTGGTGCGGATCACCGCGGCCGGGCTCAAGGAGAGTCACCCGCACGACATCGACATGACCGCCGAGGCTCCGAACTACACGGCGCGCTGATGCCCGAGATCGGCATGGGCAGGAGCGCCCGGCAGGGCTACGGCCTGTCCGAGATCGCCGTCGTCCCGTCACGTCGGACCCGCGACATCGACGACGTGTCCACCGCCTGGCAGATCGACGCGTTCAGCTTCGACATCCCGCTCGTGGCGCAGCCCTCCGATGCCACGATGAGCCCGGCAACGGTGGTCGAGGTCGGTCGGCTGGGCGGGCTCGGCGTGCTGAACGCCGAGGGGCTGTGGACGCGGTACGACGACCCGCAGCCGCAACTGACCCGCATCGTCGATGCCGATCCGGACGCTCCCACCACGCCGCTGCTGCAGGAGATCTACGCCGAACCGGTGCGGCCGGAGCTGATCACGGCGCGGATCAAGGAGATCGCGGCGGGCGGGGTGACCACGGCGGTCCGCGTTTCGCCGCAGCACACGCTGGCGTTGGCACCGACGATCCTCGCCGCCGGAGTCGACATCCTCGTCATCCAGGGCACCATCGTGTCGGCGGAGCATGTGCGCAGCAGCGGCGAACCGTTGAACCTCAAGGAGTTCATCGCCGACCTCGACGTCCCGGTCATCGTCGGCGGCTGCGCGAACCATCAGACCGCGCTGCACCTGATGCGAACCGGCGCGGCCGGCGTCATCGTCGGCATCAGTGCGGATTACTTCTCCTCCACCGACGAGGTGCTCGGCATCCGGGTCCCGCTGGCGACCGCCATCGTCGACGCTGCCGCGGCCCGGCGGGACTACCTGGACGAAACCGGCGGCCGCTACGTCCACGTCATCGCCAGCGGTGAGATCGAAGACAGCGGCCAGGTCGCGCGGGCGCTGGCCTGCGGTGCGGACGCGGTGATGCTCGGCGAGGCGCTGCGGCTGGCCGACGAGGCCCCGGGCCAGGGGGTGTACTGGGACAGCGTGGCCGCGCACCCCCGGCTCCCACGCGGCAGCGTCTCCGAATCAGTCCCTCCCGCGGGTCCGCTGTCCACGGTGCTCTTCGGGCCCGCGGACGGCTGGAACGGCCGGACGAATCTCTTCGGCGCGCTCAAGAGGTCGATGGCCAAGACCGGCTACAAAGACCTCAAGGAGTTCCAGAAGGTCGAGCTGGTGCTGGGCTGAATCAGCGACGGGGTTGACGTCCCATCCAGGCCGCCAACTGCTCGTAGACGCCGGCGTCGGCGGGGACGCCCGCCGGTGCGGCGAACGGCACCGGGCCGCCGCGCGGCTGCGCCGGGATGAACTGCTGCGCCATTCCCAGCGCGGCCGCACCCACCTCTAGATCCAGCGCCTCGGTCTGCCCGGTGGCCTCGGCGAGGTCCCAGCCGTGGGTGGTCACCTCGACGGTGTACGCGGCCGCGGCGGCACGGCCGGGCATGGTCCCGAACGGGAGCGTCAACATCCGGTCGAGCACGTCGGCATCAGTCCAGGCGGCATCCAGCTGCTGGCGGGCCTGCTGGTACAGCTCGGGCCACTCGTCGTCGGCGACGTCGGTGATGACCTGGGGGATGTCGAACGGATCGCCGCCGCTCGCGACATGGGTGACTCGACGGAGTACGGCGACGATGTGGCCCAGCAGCGCTCGGACGTCGTACTCGGAGCACGGTGTCGGGGCGGGCAGCTGGTCGGCTGCCACGCCGGAAACGACCCGGCCGGTCTGGTCGAGCGTGCGGAACAGCAGCGGTCGGGTGTCGGTGGACTCGGTCACGAGGTCGGCTCCGTCCGGGAGCACACAACAGGAGCGGACTGGACGGAGCCGAGCGGGGTCATTGTCATGACGGCTCTCCTTGACGTTGGGGATGCGGCCAGTCTTTCGCCGTAACCTGACAGTTCACGTCAGGTATGGATGAGGAGATCGACGAGTGCGAGCCGATCGGCTGTTGTCCCTCCTGCTGCTTCTGCAGGCCCACCAACGGTTGTCGGCGCCGGAGCTGGCCCGTCGCCTGGAAGTGTCGGTCCGCACGATCTACCGGGACACCGAGGCGCTCAGCGCCGCCGGCATCCCGGTGTACGCCGAGCGCGGTCGCTACGGCGGGGTGGTGCTGCTCCCCGGCTACCGCACTGACATGTCCGGACTGACCGCGGCCGAGGCGCAGGCGCTGTTCGTCTTTTCCGGCAACCCCGCAGGTGCCGCCCAAGGCCGCGGACCGGTCGACGACCTCGGCCGCGGCAGGGAGCTCAGGCAGGCAGTCCGCAAGCTGCTCAGCGTCGTACCGGCGGCACAGCGTCCTGACGCGACGCGGGTCGCCGAGCGGATCGTCGTGGACGCGGTCAGCTGGCGCCGTACGAATCAGCAGGTCCCTTACCTGGGCGTGCTGCAGGATGCGGTGCTCACCGATCGGCGGCTGCGGATGCGGTACCCGAGTCGGTCCCGTGGCGCAGAGCACGAGTACCTGATCGATCCCTACGGGCTGGTCGCCAAGGCCGGCGTCTGGTATCTGCTCGCGGGAACCGCGGACGGGACGCGAACCTTCCGGGTGTCCCGAGTCCGGGGCCTCGTCGATGTCGGCGCGGTCTTCACCCGGCCGGACGGGCTCGACGTGGGGGAACTCTGGCAGCACACCCGCAGTCGGGTGCAGCCGGAGGGCGACGGCTACCCGGCGCGGGTGCGCCTGCACGAGGCGTCCGTGGCCTTGCTGGAGCGCACCTGCGCCGACCACCTCCTGGAGCCGATCGAGACCGAATCCGTCGAGGGGGAGCGCCGGGTGCTGCGGTTGTGCTTTCGGGGACACGAGCACGCGATGGCGGTGCTGCTCGGCTACGGCGGGCTGGTGGAGGTGATCGCCCCACCGGAGTTGCGTTCCAGCGTGGCGGCCGCGGTGCGTGCCGCTGCCATCCTTTACTCCGACTAGGCTCGATTTGCGCACTCGCTGAGCGGAGAGGCAGGCGTGGGTTTCGACACCGTCCTCGTCGTCGACTTCGGCGCGCAGTACGCACAACTCATCGCCCGGCGCATCCGCGAGGCGCACGTCTTCAGTGAGATCGTGCCGTCGGACCTGCCGGTAGAGCAGATGCTTGCCCGCAAACCCACCGCGATCATCCTGTCCGGCGGCCCCTCCTCGGTGTACGCCGACGGAGCGCCACTGGCCCCGCCGGGGCTCTTCGACGCCGGCGTCCCGGTCTTCGGCATCTGCTACGGCTTCCAGTTGATGGCGCAGACCCTCGGCGGCGAGGTGGCGCGCACCGGCCGTTCGGAGTTCGGTGGAACGCCGCTCACCGTCACGACGCCGGGCCGACTCCTGATCGACCTCCCGGTCGAGCAGTCGGTGTGGATGTCGCACGGCGACTCGTGCGTGGCCGCGCCGGCCGGCTTCCAGGTGGTGGCGACAAGTCAGGGCGCGCCGGTCGCGGCGTTCGAGGATGTGGCCCGCGGATTCGCCGGCGTGCAGTTCCACCCGGAGGTGCGGCACACCGCGAACGGGCAGGCGGTGCTGGAGCGGTTCCTGTTCGACATCGCCGGCTGCAAGCCGACGTGGACCATGGACAACATCGTCGACGACCAGATCGCCCGCATTCGCAACCAAGTCGGCGACCGGCGGGTGCTCTGCGCGCTGTCCGGCGGTGTGGACTCCGCAGTGGCCGCCGCCTTGGTGCACGAAGCGGTGGGAGACCAGCTGACCTGTGTCTATGTCGACCACGGGCTGATGCGGACCGGGGAGACCGAGCAGGTGTCGCGGGACTACGTCGCAGCGACCGGCATCCGGCTCGAGGTCGTCGCCGCCGCCGATCGCTTCCTGGCCGCTTTGGCCGGTGTGGCGGACCCGGAGGAGAAGCGGAAGATCATCGGCCGGGAGTTCATCCGGGTCTTCGAGCAGGCCGCCCGCGATGTGGTGGGTGACGCCGCGGCGCACGGTGAGTCGGTCGATTTTCTGGTGCAGGGGACGCTCTACCCCGACGTCGTGGAGTCCGGCGGCGGGACCGGTACGGCGAACATCAAGAGCCACCACAACGTCGGCGGTCTGCCGGCGGATCTGCAGTTCGAGCTGATCGAACCGCTGCGCGCGCTGTTCAAAGACGAGGTACGCCGGGTCGGCGAGCAACTCGGCTTGCCCGAGGAGATCGTCTGGCGGCAGCCGTTCCCCGGGCCTGGTCTGGGAATTCGCATCATCGGCGAAGTGACGAGGGACCGCCTCGACGTGTTGCGGGCCGCGGACCTGATCGTGCGGGAGGAGCTCTCAGCGGCCGGTCTGGACCGGGAGATCTGGCAGTGCCCGATCGTGCTGCTCGCCGACGTGCGGTCGGTCGGCGTACAGGGAGACGGGCGGACCTACGGACATCCGGTGGTGCTGCGGCCGGTGTCCAGCGAGGATGCGATGACCGCGGACTGGACCCGGCTGCCCTACGACGTACTGGCCCGCATCTCCACGCGAATCACGAACGAGGTCCGGGAGATCAACCGGGTCACGCTGGATCTCACGAGCAAGCCGCCGGCCACCATCGAGTGGGAATAGTCGTCAGAAGACGTTGCAGTAGTCGGCGGAGATCACGCCTCGGGCGCAGTACGTTCGTGCGATGACTGCCCGAACCGAGACGCAGAGCATAGAGATCGATGCCGATCGCGACGCCGTCCTGGAGTTGCTCAGTGATCCGCGCCAGCTCCCGGAGTGGGCGCCCGCCTTCGCCGACACGATCAGCGGGGATGCTCAGGCGGGATGGCGGGCGACGAAGGACGGTCAGGACGTCGAGTTCCGAGTCGTCTCCAGACGGGATGCAGGCACGGTTGACTTTCTGCGGGAAGTCGCCCCAGGCCGCCAGGGAGGCGCCTACCTGCGGGTCGTGCCCCGGCCCGGTGGGGGCGCCGTCATCGTCATGACCCTTCCGCTGTCCCCTGGCATCGATCCCGCGGCCGTCGCTGCGACGCTGCGCGACGAACTGGATGCATTGGCGCGGCTCATACCGGGCGCCTGATCATAGGATGCTCAAAGGTCAGGGTCCTGGCGGCTCGTCCTGGCGCTGAGCAGGCCGACGGCGCCGACCGCGATCAGCAGCACCGGTAGGTACCAGTCCCGCCCCGGCAGCTGAACGTCGTCGGCCAGCCCCCAGAGCAGTGCCGCGGCCACGAACAGCGTTCCGAAGATGACAGAGACGACATCGGTGTCGTGCTTAGCGAACACGGGTGACCTCCACGAGTCCGAGGCCGAGATCGACGGCCAGGTCGAGTTGTCCGCCGCCGGGGCCGTCGGCGCCGGTGTCGGTGACGGTGCGCCGCACGTCCGAGGACGCCTCGGTGCGCTCGTCGAAGAGTGTGGTGGCGCCGGTTCGGACCTCGGAGGTCACCCGAACGTCGACGTCCTCCGGAACCTCGATTCGGATGTAACCGATGCCGGCGCGGACCGACGTACTCACCTCCGCCCCCTCGAAGTCCACAGTGGACAGATCGAGCCAGGCCTGGCCGAGTCCGAACCGGTACGACGGGTCGATCTCGTCGGCGGACTCCGGTTGCCAGTAGCGGTCTCCGACGCCGTTGCGCAACGACACGTCGTACGCCGACGCTCCAGCCAGCAGGATCACCAGCGGAATGCCCAGGAAGATGAGGCCACGGCTGCGACCCCAGAACGTGCCCACGAGCAGCCCTGCTCCGACGATCCCGAGGGCGACGGCCAGGTAGCTGCTCGTCGAGGGATCGAAGTCGGTCTGCCGATCGACGAGCACCAAAAGGCCGAGCGCGATCAGCACCATGCTGATCGTGACGCGGCCGAGAGCCGAGCGCTGCTTGGGCGGCCGGGTCCTCGTCGTGACCGGTTGGGTGACGGTGACCGGTTCCGTGCCTTCGGTGCTGGTGGCCGGACGGCGGTCGCGTTCTTGCGTCCACAGGTAGGCCAGCACCGCCACCGCGAGGATGGCGATCACACCTCCGTCGGCGCCGACGAAGCCCAGGATGACCGCTGCCACGAACAGCGCGGCGATGACGAGGACGACGTTGCGCGCGGTCGTGGACGGACGCTGTGTAAGCCAGCGCTGCAGGGATCCGGGATCGCCGTGCGCGTCGGGCAGCAGCAGCCACAACACGAGGTACAGCAGCAGCCCGGCGCCGCCGGCGATCGTGAGGACCACGAAGCCGACGCGGAACAGGATGACGTCGATGCCGGTGTGCTCCGACAGCCCGCCGCTGACACCACCGAGCATCCGGTTGGTCTCACTGCGGCGCAGCATCGGGCGCGGCGGAGGAGGCGGCGGTGGGGGCGGTTCGCCGGGCGGGGCGTAGGTGTCTGTCATGCCACCGATGGTGCTGGCGCTGACTCGGCCCGACAATCGGGGATTTCCCTGATCCGACCCTGATCTTTGCGCCGTACCGTAAGGCCCGTGACAGGTACCCCGCCCGCCTCCGTCCAGTCCGCTCCTGTTGTGTGCTCCCGGATGGAGGCGGTCTCACAGCCACCCGCCCCGGTCCGGACGCCACTCGTGCGCAGATCCGACGCGCGGGTCATCGCCGGTGTGTGCGAGGGCATCGCCCAACACCTCGGCGTACCGGCCCTTGCCGTCCGGGCGGTCTTCGTCGTGCTCACTCCATTCGGGGGCACCGGGATCCTGGCTTACGCCGCACTGTGGGCGTTCGTCCCGCTGCAGCGCACGGACTCCGCCGATCGGGTCGAGGGCCAGCGCCGGGATCGCGGTCAGTCAGTCGCGTTGCTTGTCGTCGCGTTGGGCGTGGTCCTGTTGCTGGCCCAGTTCGATGTCGCGGGCGGGACGGACGTCATCGTGCCGCTGCTCATCGCCGGCGCAGGCGTGGCGCTGATCTGGCGACGGATGGACGAACGCCGTACGCCGGCCGGAAACCGCGGCTGGCTGCTGCTGTTTGGTGGTGCGACGCTCGTCCTCGCCGGCCTGATCGGCTTCCTCGTGCTGGCCGGGCAGCTTGGCCCGGCGCGACAAGCCATCGTCGCCATCCTGGTGATCGTCGTCGTACTGGTGCTGGTCACCGCCCCCTGGTGGTGGCGGCTGGCAACGGAGTTGACGGCGGAGCGGCGCGAACGCATCCGCACCCAGGAACGGGCCGAGGTCGCCGCGCACCTGCATGACTCCGTCCTGCAAACGCTCGCCCTCATCCAGCGGCACGTCGACTCACCGCGCGAGGTGGCTCGCCTCGCCCGCGGCCAGGAACGCGAGCTGCGCTCGTGGCTCTACGGCCGCCAGCCCGATCCCGCCGTCCGCTTCGCCGCGGCCATCCAGGCAGCCGCCGCCGAGGTCGAGGATTCGTACGCCGTAGTGATCGAGGCCGTCGTCGTAGGGGACTGTGAACTCGACATCGACGCTGCCGCCGTCGTGCAGGCCGCCCGGGAGGCGCTGATCAACGCGGCCCGGCACGCCGGCGTCGAGGAGGTCTCCCTGTACGCCGAGGTCGAGCCGAGCCGGATCGCGGTGTACGTCCGGGATCGCGGTGTCGGGTTCGACCCGGCGGCGGTTCCCGAGGACCGGCATGGCCTGCGCGGTTCCATCGAGGGCCGGATGCGGCGGCATGGCGGCACGGCCAGCGTGCGGTCCGGCGCCGGTTCGGGTACCGAGGTCGAGCTCACCATCGATCGGAGCGCGGCATGACAACCCGCACGTTGCCCCCCAGGGACGCGGACACGCCGGCGCCGACCCGGCGTGTCGCCGGCGCACGGGGGCAATGGCATGGTCCGGTGCCCGCACCTGCCGGACGTTCTCGACGGGAGGCGGTCGGATGACGGTGCGGGTGTACCTCGTCGACGACCACGCCATGATCCGGTCCGGCGTCAAGGCGGAGCTGGGCACCGACGTGGACGTCGTGGGGGAGGCCGCAGGCGTGACGGCTGCGGTGGCTGGGATCAGGGCCACGGTGCCCGACGTCGTACTGCTCGACGTCCACATGCCCGACGGCGGCGGCCGGGCGGTGCTCGACCAGATCCGGCCGGACCTGCCCGACGTCCGCTTCCTCGCGCTGTCCGTCTCCGACGCCGCCGAAGACGTCATCGGGGTCATCCGGGCGGGCGCGCGCGGTTACGTGACGAAGACGATCTCCGGCCCGGAGCTCTTGGACGCGGTGCGCCGGGTGGCCGACGGAGACGCGGTGTTCTCCCCGCGGCTGGCCGGTTTCGTCCTGGACGCCTTCACCGGTGACGCTCCCGCTGACGAGTCCGATCTGGATCGGCTGACCGCCCGCGAGCGCGAGGTGCTGCGGCTGCTCGCACGTGGATACGCCTACAAGGAGATCGCCGCGCAGCTGTTCATCTCCGTCAAGACAGTGGAGACGCACGTGTCCAGCGTGCTGCGCAAGCTGCAGCTGTCCAGCCGGCACGAGCTCACCCGCTGGGCCAGCGACCGCCGCATCGTCTGACCAGCCCGCTTACGTCCGTAGATCTGAGCGGTATGGCGCTCATCTGTACGGACGTTGCGGCCGTCAGCGGAGCGAGACGAGCTGGAAAGCCTCGGCCAGCCGGCCCCCGGGCAGCCCAGCGTCCCCGGCATTGCGGGTGAGCCAGCCGCGTAACAGTCCCTCGAGGTCGTCCATGTGCGAGGTCTGGCTCACGTGCTCGCGCAGCGCCGCGAGCTTGCGGTCGAAGGTGTCGGTCACGTCGACGTACTGGTCAGGGGTCGGCGAGCCCATCAGCCACAGCTCGCGCACGGTCCAGGGTTCCAGGCTCTCTGCTGCGAGCAGCTCCGGGTGCGCGAACGGGTTCCGCGCGTCCGGGTACACCGCGTTCACGGTAGCTTCGCCGGTCGCCCGATGGTCGGGATGACTTGCGCCGAGCCGAGCCCACACCCGCTCGGGTGACTGGGTGAGCAACCGCTGCGGTCGGACCTGCCGGATGATCCGCGAGATGTCGCGGCGCAGTTCATGCGTCGCGTACACACGTCCGTCCGGATATCCAAGGAAGCGCACGTCGGAGACGCCCAGGACTCCGGCAGCGGCGACCTGCTCGGCCCGCCGCAGCGCCGGCATGTCCGCTCGGGGAGTGTCGTCGAAGCCGCCGGCATCGCCGTCGGTGACCAGGCAGTAGGTCACGGCAATGCCGGCCTCGACCCACTGCGCGATCGTTCCGGCCGCTCCGAAATCCACGTCATCGGGGTGCGCCGTCACGACGAGCGCGCGCTCGACGACGAGTGCTTCCGGATGGTCGACCGGCTGGGTCACAGCCGGCCGCGGCCGGCTTTAAGGAGCAGCATCGCCAACGCTGTTCCGTCCGCACCCAGCGCGACGGTGAAGCGGTCCACGATCACCTGCTCCCGCGAGAGCGAGAGCCGGGTGCCACCGGCGGCCATCCGCAACGCACCGACCTCACGGGACAGCTCGATCCGGCGGGCCACCAGGCCCAGGATCTGCTCGTCGATGGCGGTTATGTCCGCGCGGAATCCCTCGATCCGCGAATCGACCGGTGTGCTCATCGCTGTTCTCCAACAGGCTCAGCCGGATCGCGGAGTCCAGGCGCGCGAACGCCCCGGGCTTCGCGGCCCGGGGCGTCGAATGGTCTGCGCTCAGACGATCGCGACGAATACCGGATCGCGGTACCCGTAGAGAAACTCTCTGGTCGTCGTGCGCACGAACGGCAGTCTGCCACACCCGGAGCGCTGTCGGTGGGTCGCCGTACAGTGGCGTTCGAGATGACCAGCCCATCTGCCGCCGCCGATGTCGACCGCCCGCAGATCGATCTCAGCGATCCCCTCCTCGCCGAGTTGAACCCGCAGCAGCGGCAGGCCGTTCTGCACGAAGGCGGCCCCCTGCTCATCGTGGCCGGGGCCGGATCCGGCAAGACCCGAGTGCTGGCGCACCGGATCGGCTGGCTGCTCAAGCACCGGCGGGTGCTGCCGGGTGAGATCGTCGCGATCACATTCACGAACAAGGCCGCCGGGGAGATGCGCGAGCGGGTCACCGGCCTGGTCGGCCCACGAGCCCGGGCGATGTGGGTTTCGACGTTCCACTCGATGTGCGTGCGCATCCTGCGGGCACATGCCAAGGAGTTGGGGTTCACTTCCAGTTTCACCATCTATGACCAGGGCGACTCGCAGCGGCTCATGACCCTCGTCGTGCGGGACCTCGACCTGGACCCCAAGCGGTATCCGGCCCGGTCGTTGGTCAATCAGATCAGCAACCTGAAGAACGAGTTGGTCGACCAGGAGTCCTACTCTCCCTCGAACAGCGTCGAAAAGGTGCTCGCCGAGGCGTACCGGGGTTACCAGCGGCGGCTGCGCGAAGCGAACGCCATGGACTTCGACGACCTGATCATGACGACAGTCAATCTGCTGCAGGCCTTTCCGCAGGTGGCCGAGCACTATCGCCGCCGCTTCAAGCACGTGCTCGTCGACGAGTACCAGGACACCAACCACGCGCAGTACGTACTTGTCCGCGAACTCGCCGGCGACGCCGAGCTGTGCGTCGTCGGCGACGCGGACCAGTCGATCTACGCATTCCGCGGGGCGAGCATTCGAAACATCGTCGAGTTCGAGCGGGACTATCCCAAGGCCGACACGGTCCTGCTGGAGCAGAACTACCGCTCGACCCAGACGATCCTGCGGTCGGCCAATGCGGTGATCGCCCGCAACACCGGACGCCGCCCGAAAAACCTGTGGTCCGACCAGGGCGCCGGAGAACAGATCCAGGGCTACGTCGCAGACAACGAGCACGACGAGGCGGCTTGGGTTGCCGGGGAGATCCAGCGGCTGGCCGACTCCGAGAGCCTGCGCCCGGGCGACGTCGCCGTCTTCTACCGCACGAACAACCAGTCCCGGGTGTTCGAGGAGATCTTCATCCGGGTCGGCCTTCCGTACCGGGTGGTCGGCGGCGTCCGCTTCTACGAGCGCCGCGAGGTCCGAGACGCCCTCGGCTACCTCAAGACCATCGCCAACCCAGCCGACCTGGTCAGCCTCCGGCGGATCCTCAACACCCCACGCCGCGGTATCGGCCGACGGGCCGAGGCCTGCGTCGAAGCGCTGGCCACACGAGAGCGCATCCCGTTCCCGCAGGCGCTCGAACGCTGCGAGCTGGCGCCAGGCATCAACCCGCGGTCGGTCGCCGCGATCACCGAGTTCACCACGATGATGGCCGAGTTCCGCTCGCTGGCCGTCGACGGCGCGGGGCCGAGCAACCTGCTGGAGGCGGTGCTCGACCGCACCGGCTATCTCGCCGAGTTGCAGGCCAGCACCGACCCGCAGGACGAGGGCAGGGTGGACAACCTCAACGAGATGGTCTCGGTGGCGGCGGAGTTCGAGCAGCAGCGACCGGACGGCACGCTGGCGGAGTTCCTGGAGCAGGTGTCGCTGGTCGCCGACGCCGACGAGATCCCCGCGGACGCCGGACCGGATGATCCGCAGCCCGGTGCGATCCTGCTCATGACCGTGCACACGGCCAAGGGCTTGGAGTTTCCCGTCGTCTTCTTGACCGGCTTGGAGGACGGGATCTTCCCGCATCTGCGCACCTTCGGAGAGCCGGCAGAGATGGAGGAGGAGCGTCGCCTGGCGTACGTCGCGATCACCCGCGCGCAGCGGCTGCTGTACCTGTCCCGGGCCATGACACGGACCGCGTGGGGACAGCCGTCGTACAACCCGCCGTCGAGGTTCCTCGAGGAGATCCCCGACGAGCTCGTGCACTGGGTCAGGTCCGAACCGACGCGGGAGCGGATGTACTCCGGCGAGCAGTCGGCCCAGGCCCGACTCGCCGGTGCCGCCTTGTCACGGGGCGGCTTGCGCGGCGGCGTCGGGAACCGCGCGGTGGTACCCCTCGACATGGGGGACCGAGTCAGTCATGACGCGTTTGGTCTGGGAACGGTGATCGCCACCCGTGGAGAGGGCGACAAGGCCGAAGCGACGATCGACTTCGGGAGTTCAGGGACGAAGCGGCTGCTCCTGCGCTATGCCCCGGTGGACAAGCTCTGAGCGGCTAGATCCGGACGCCGCGCGCGGCGAGCCAGTCGATGGGGTCCACGCGCTCGCCCTCCAGCCCGCCGGCATAGACCTCGAAGTGCAGATGCGGTCCGGTGGAGAACCCGCGCGATCCCACCCTGGCGATCTCCTCACCGGCGGCGACGATGTCACCGGTGTCGACCTCGATGACCTCCATGTGACCGTAGAGGGTCACATCGCCGTTCTCGTGCTGGATGTAGACGACGTTGCCGAAACCGCTGGCCGGCCCGGCTTCGGTCACAACACCGTCGCCGACGGCGAAGATGGGGGTCAGCATCGGTGCGGCGATGTCGATACCCATGTGCATGGTGCCCCAGCGCGGACAGAAGCAACTGGTCAGCCGCCCTGCCAACGGAGACACGAAGTCGGGTCGCGCGGCGGCGGCCCGCTCCGCGGCGGCCCGGGAGGCTCGATCCGCGGACTGGGCGGCCCGTGCGGCGCGGTCGGCGATGAGTACCTGCATTCTGGCCTGCGCCTCGGCGGTGGTCAGCTGCTTGCGGGCGGTCGACTCGCCTTCTTCCCCTTCGCCTGCGCCGCCTGCGTACAGCGGCATCCCCACGTCGTTGCCGAACTCGCCGCCCTGTGCAGGTGCGATCAGCGCCACGGCGTTGTCTGTCGCGGCGGTGTCATCGGCCGTTCCGAGCCCCAGTGGCAGCGCGGCGAAGAGTGCCCCGGCGAACGCGGCGGTCAGCAGCAGGGGGGCCTTGCGGGTCGGGGGCTGCAGAGCAGGTCGGGATCGAGGGGGTCGGGCGTGGCGCGACACACAAGACCTTTCCGGCACGCAGTGTTCGCACGACCCGTCAACACACCGGCAACCGGCGGAAGGGGGTACGACGACCGTTGCGGGGAAGACAACTGTGACGCAACACTGCGCTAGAGCAGAGGCTGGACAAGACACAGGAGCCAGTCAGACCGGCTCCGTGATCGAACCGTAACCAAGTCGACGTGGTGAAGCAAATCCTGCCGGCTTGCTACCGTCGCGGGCCCGATCGGTCCTGCAGGTGGGGTCACCGACAGTCAGATCTGCGTTAACGGAGTGTAAACCATGGGACCGGCCGCACCTGCCACCGCGCACATCGTGGGTCCGGTTCCGGTAGTGGCCCGCGCCGCAGCCCTTGCCGGGATCCTCGCCGGCCTGCTGCTGGTCGCCGCGCGATTCCTTCCGTACGTCGACGTCGGCGGTGTCGCGGTCACCCCGGGCCACGGACCGCTCGACGTGGCGGCGGCGCTGCTCTGGCCGGGCGTGGTCATTGCGGCGGGTGCCTCGGTCGTCCTGAAGCGGCTTCCGCGGCTCGGCCTGGCGGTGCTGGCCGGTTCCGGGGCGCTGGCGATCGGCCTTGCCGTCGGCGAGCTGTACCAGCTGCAGGGCGCTATGGCCCATCGTGCTGTGGAGGTCTTCTTCGGGCAGCGGTTGGTCACCACCTCTGTCGACCCGCTGGGCGGTGTATGGGTACACCTGGCGGCGTACCTCCTCCTCGTCGTCGCCCTCGCACTCATCCTCGTCGGCTGGCCACGGACGACGATGGAGGACGCCGGCGACTTCGACGCGGCACGCCCGCTGACGATGGGACTGGCCGCGGTCGCTGCGTTGGTCGGCGTCCTGGCGGTGGCGGCGAAGCCGCAGGCCGCACCGGACCGGATCGTGCAGGACGCGACTGGCTTTCGGACCACCGTTGAGGTCGCCGGCGAGGTGTCTGTGCTGGACCGGTTGGGCCTGGACCTCGCCGGCGGTGTCCTGCTCGCGGCCGCGGTGTGTGTCGTCGCGCTGCTGGCCGCCACGCTGCGACCGCGGTTGGCCTCGGTCGGGGCGTTGGGCGGGCTGGCGTCGTACTTCCTGTCCGCAGCGCTGCTGCTCCTGCTCGAGACCGGCCGGTACGACGACGTCGTGGTCGCGCCGGGCGCGGTGTTGCACCTGCTCTCGGGAGGCGCCTTCGCCGGTCTGACGGCGTACTGCCTGCTGGCCCGGCGGCCCCCGGTGGCTCCGGTGCGGGTGCCGAAACGCAAGCAGCCGATAAGGTCCAAGGCAGTCCCCGCCGGCCGCGTACGACCGCGAAGAGGTGCACCGAGATGAGTGAGCGCATCCGCGTCGTAGTCGCCAAGCCGGGTCTGGACGGGCATGACCGCGGGGCCAAGGTCGTCGCCCGTGCATTGCGCGATGCCGGCATGGAGGTCATCTACACCGGGTTGCATCAGACGCCGGAGCAGATCGTGCAGACCACTATCCAGGAGGACGCAGACTGCGTCGGCGTGTCAGTGCTGTCGGGAGCGCACATGACACTCTTCGCCCGGATCATGAAACTGCTCGACGAGCAGGACGCCCGCGACATCGTCGTCTTCGGTGGCGGGATCATCCCCGAGGACGACATCCCCGAGCTGGAGAAGCTCGGCGTGGCCAAGGTGTTCACGCCCGGTGCCACCACGACGGCCATCATCGAGTGGGTCCGTTCCAACGTCGCCACGTCGGTTTGAGCCGGGAGGCTGACCGCGCCGGTCCGCCGGCCGCTCGCTAGTCTGCGCACCGGAGCACCTGCCGGCCGGTCGAACCCAGAGGACGTCCATGGACCTGTTCGAGTACCAGGCGCGGGATCTGTTCGCGCAGTACGACGTACCGGTCCTCCGCGGTGCTGTGGCCAGCACACCGGAGCAGGCTCGCGCGGCTGCCGAGGAGATCGGTGGTCAGGTCGTCATCAAGGCGCAGGTGAAGACCGGTGGGCGGGGCAAGGCCGGCGGCGTGAAACTCGCCGACGACCCGGCTGATGCCGAGGCCAAGGCAAGGGCCATTCTCGGCATGGACATCAAGGGCCACACCGTCCACCGCGTGCTGGTGGCGCAGGCCAGCGACATCGCCGAGGAGTACTACTTCTGCTACCTGCTCGACCGCTCCAACCGAACATTCCTGGCGATGGCCTCGGTCGAGGGTGGTGTGGAGATCGAGCTGGTCGCGGTCGAGAAACCGGAGGCGCTCGCCCGGATCCCGATCGACGCGGGCACCGGTGTGGATGCAGCGAAGGCTCGGGAGATCGTGGCGGCGGCGCGGTTCCCCGAGTCGGTGGTGGACCAGGTCGTCGATGTCGCGCAGAAGTTGTGGACGGTATTCACCGGCGCCGACGCAACACTGGTCGAGGTCAACCCGCTGGTGCAGGACCCCAGAGGCAAGATCATCGCCCTCGACGGCAAGGTGACGTTGGACGGCAACGCCGATTTCCGGCATCCGGAGCACGCCGAACTGGACGACGCCGGCGCGATCGATCCGCTGGAGCGTGCAGCGGTGGCCAAGGGTCTCAATTACGTCAAACTCGACGGTGAGGTCGGGATCATCGGCAACGGCGCCGGGCTCGTGATGAGCACCTTGGATGTCGTGGCCTACGCGGGTGAGCAGTACGGCGGGGTGAAACCGGCGAACTTCCTCGACATCGGTGGCGGTGCCTCGGCGCAGGTGATGGCCGACGGTCTCGGCATCATCCTCAGCGACCCGGCGGTGAAGAGCGTCTTCGTGAACGTCTTCGGTGGGATCACCGCCTGCGACGAGGTGGCGACCGGGATCGTGCAGGCCTTGGCGATGCTGGGATCGGGCGACACTGTCGGCGAAGCCGAACGGCGCGCAAAGCCGCTCGTCGTGCGGCTCGACGGGAACAACGTCGTTGAAGGGCGTCGAATCCTGGACGAGGCGGCGCACGACCTCGTCGAGCAGGTCGACACGATGGACGGCGCGGCCCGCCGGGCTGCCGAACTCGCCTCCCGGGCGTAAGGGGTTCTGCGCGTGGCAATCTTCCTCACCGAGTCGAGTTCGGTGATCGTCCAAGGAATGACCGGTTCCGAGGGTCGCAAGCACACCAGCCGGATGCTGGCGTCGGGAACACGGGTGGTCGGCGGTGTGACGCCCGGCAAGGGTGGTCAGCAGGTCGACTTCGACGGGACCGGCGTACCGGTGTTCGACGGGGTCGCCGAGGCGGTCGCCGAGACCGGCGCGGACGTCACGGTGATCTTCGTTCCGCCGCGGTTCGCCAAGTCCGCTGTCGTGGAGGCCATCGACGCCGGCATCGGGCTGGCAGTCGTCATCACCGAGGGCATTCCGGTGCACGACACGACGGGGTTCTGGTCCTATGCCCAGGGCCGGTCCACGCGCATCATCGGCCCGAACTGCCCCGGCCTGATCAGCCCTGGCAAGTCCAACGCCGGGATCATTCCGGCCGACATCACTCAGACCGGCCGGATCGGTCTGGTCAGCAAGTCCGGCACGCTGACCTATCAGATGATGTACGAGCTCAGGGACATCGGGTTCTCCACTGCCGTCGGCATCGGGGGCGATCCGGTCGTCGGTACGACGCACATCGACTGCCTGCAGGCGTTCGAGGACGACCCGGAGACCGACGCGGTCGTCATGATCGGCGAGATCGGGGGAGACGCCGAGGAACGGGCGGCCGAGTTCATCTCCGCGTACATGACGAAGCCAGTCGTCGGCTACGTCGCGGGATTCACCGCACCGGAGGGAAAGACCATGGGGCATGCGGGGGCGATCGTGTCCGGTTCGGCAGGCACCGCCCTGGCCAAGCAGGAGGCCCTGGAGGCAGCCGGAGTCCGCGTCGGGCGGACCCCCAGCGAAACGGCGGTCCTCATGCGGGAGATCGCCGGCTGAGCCTGCTGCTGGGTGACCCGCGGCGCGGTGCTTGCCGTTTGATCAGTGCACCCAGCATGCTGACTCCTCGCGCGGTGATCGCGCGGTTCTGGGCATGTCCGACGGTTTACCGACAGGAGCTGTGAAGCATGAGTGCACCGGGCAGCGGAGGACAGCCGCCGGGCGGTTACGGGCAGGGCGGCTACGGTGCGCCGGGCGGCCCAGGTGGCCCGGACGGCCCGGGTGGGCCGAGCCAGGGCGGGTACGGCGGATCCGGTGGGCCGAGCGGACCCGGTGGGCCGAGCGGGTCCGGGGGAGCAGGCGGGTACGGCGGGCCGGGTGGCCCGCAAGGTCCCGGCGGTCCCAGCGGCCCAGGTGGATACGGCGCTCAGAGCGGCCCGGGTGGATACGGGGGGCCGGGTGGCCCGCCTCCCGGCGGCGGCTACGCCCAGGGCGGCGGAGCGCCGTACGGCCAGCAGGGACCTGGCGGTCCTGGGTTCGGCCAGCAGCGTCCGGCCAAGTCCGGCGGGTTCAACCTCAAGAACCTCAGGACCAACGACCTCGGCTTCCTGATCTCCGGGCTCATCGCCCTGATCGCGACGTTCCTCCCGTGGTACTCAGCTGACTTCGACATCGACTTCGGCCAGGAGCTGGGAATCCCCAGCACAAGCGGCTCGGAGAGCGCCATCGGGTGGGAGTTCGGCGCAGGTGTCCTCGCCGCCGTTCTCATACTGGCTGCCTTGGCTGTCGTCGCGGCGAAGGCTTTCGGTGTGAAGCTACCGAAGCTGCCGTTCCCTTCCTCGCTTATCGCCGTGGTCCTGTCGGGGTTGGCGGCACTCATCGTCCTGCTGCGCTGGCTCACTCTGCCTGGCGAGGATGGCGGCGGCTTCAGCCAGGGCCCGGCGTTCGGTGTCATCATCTGCTTCATCGCGCTCCTTGTGATGACGGCGTTCGCGGTGCTGTCCCTGTTGGCGGAGATGAAGTCCGGAGCGAAGTTCGGCGGGTCCGGTGCTGGTCCTGGCGGTCCCGCCTTCGGAGGTCCGCAGCAAGGTCCCGGCGGCTACGGCCAGCCGGCCGGCCCCGGTCCCGGTTCCGGCCAGTACGGCGGCCAGCCGCCGCCGCAGGGGGGCCAGTACGGCGCCGCGCCGATGCAGTCCCCCCAGGGCGGTCAGTACGGTGCTCCGCCCCCGGCCGGATACCCGCCGCCCGCCCAGCCCGGTGCCGGCGGGCAGCAGGGAGCCTCGCCGTACAGCCCATCGGGTTCGTCCGCACCGGGCGGGTCGTATGGACCGTCGGCTCCATCAGGTCAACCGAGCGGCGGGTCGCCCTACAGCCCCGGGCCGTCGGCACCGACCGGTGCCTCTTCGCCGTCGGCGCCAAGTGATTCGCCCACGACGTCGGCAGGCGGCTCGTCGTACTCGCCGCCGTCTGCCGGTGGCAGCGACGCAACAGATCGGGCATCCCAGTCGGATAGCGACCCCGATCGGGACCGGCAGAACTGGGACAACCCACCCCGCTGAGGCGATAAACCGCACACCGCAACACCGCCCGGCGCGCCTGAGGGCTCGCCGGGCGGTGGTTTGTCAGGCTGAGCCGTGCGCATTACCGACCTCATCGACACCGCCGCCGCACCTCGATTGCCGCGCTTGGCGGGCAGGGACAAGCCCGCGCCGGAGATGTCCACCGTGCTCACCGCGTCGCTTGCCGCGGCGTGGGCGATGGCCGTTGGCGTCCTCGCCGTTGTCGCACTGGTCTTGGTCGGCTGGCTGGTGGACGGCCGCTCCGGCGCCGGCACTGCCGAGGCCGCGCAGATCGCACTTCAGGCATTTCTGCTCGCCCATGGCGCGAGCCTCACGGTGGACTGGGGAGTTCTCGGCCTCGTCCCGCTGGGCCTCACCGCCCTGCCCGCCTGGCTGCTGGTGCGAGCCGGCGCGGCGGTCGCTCGTCGTCGCAGTCTGAAGACGTTGCCGGAACTCGCCGGAGCCGTCGCCGTGATGACGGTCGTGTACGCCGTCCTCGCGGTCCTCCTGAGCACCTTGGCGACCAGCGACGCGGCCCGCGCGGATCCGTTGCGGGCCGGGATCGGAGCCGCAGTGGTGGCGGCGGCGGCCGGGGCCATCGGGGTCGTGCGCGTGAGTGGCCTCGGCCGGCTCCCGATCACCCGTGTCCGCGGTCCACGCCGGGCCGTCGCAGCGGCCGTGACCGCCGGCTGTCTGACGCTCGTTGCCGGTGGCGCCCTCGCCCTCGCGGTGGCTCTGGCGCTCGACACCGGCCGGTACGGTGAACTGTCCCGCGCCGTCGCGCCGACATGGACCGGCGCGGCCGGCCTGACCCTGCTCGGATTGCTGCTACTCCCCAACGCGGTCGTGTTCGCAGTCTCGCTCGGGGTGGGGCCGGGCTTCTCGCTCGGGCAGGGAACCGTGGTCGGCGCATTGGACGTGCACCTGGACACCGTGCCCGCACTACCGCTGCTGGCGGCGCTCCCGGACGGCGGCCGGCCCCCGGTCGCCGCCCTGCTGATTCCTGTCCTCGCCGGTGTCGCGATCGGCGTCATCCTGATCCGTCGCCTGGACGCCGAGGATCAACGCGGTGTGTTCTCAGCGGCAGCGTGGGGGGCGCTGTCCGGCGTGCTGACCGGTGGTGTGCTCGGAGTCGCGGCGTACGCGGCGGGCGGTCCGCTCGGATCGGGTCAGCTCGCGACCATCGGCCCGAGTGGCTGGGTGGTCGGCGGCTACGCGGCGGTCGAACTCGGGAGCCTGGCCGCGGTCACTGCCGGAGCGCTGCGCTGGCGGGAGCACCGCGGCTAGGGCTCGGAACCCGGCGTGCGTCACCGCCGACCCGTCGGGGAGGCTCTGCGGGTGCCCGCCCGCTTGGTTGTCCTGGTCTCCGGGACCGGCAGCACCCTGCAGGCGCTCCTCGACGCCGCGGCCGACCCGTCGTACGGCGCCATCGTTGCTGCGGTGGGCGCGGACCGCGAGGGGATCGACGGTTTGCCCCGAGCGGAGCGCGCCGGGGTGCCCACGTTCGTCTGCCGGCTGGGCGACCACGTCGACAGGGCGGCCTGGGATCTGGCGCTCGCCGCGGAATGCGCGCGGTTCCGGCCCGATCTCGTCGTGTCCGCCGGCTTCATGAAGCTGGCCGGGCCGGCGTTCCTGCACCGGTTCGGCGGTCGGTTCGTCAACAGCCATCCGGCCCTGCTCCCGTCGTTCCCGGGTGTGCATGGCCCTCGTGACGCGCTCGCCCATGGTGCCAAGGTGAGCGGCTGCACGCTGTTCCTTGTCGACGATGGTGTTGACACCGGGCCGATCGTCGCTCAGCGCGCGGTCGACGTGCTCGATGACGACGACGAGCGCACCCTGCACGATCGGATCAAGGTGGCCGAGCGCTCGATGCTGGTCGACGTCGTCGGGCGGATGATGCGTGAGGGATATCGCGTCAACGGAAGGAGGGTCACGATTCCGTGACCGGTGTGGAGATCCGAAGGGCATTGATCAGCGTCTACGACAAGACCGGCCTGGAGGAACTCGGCACCGCGCTGCACGCCGCCGGTGTGCAGATCGTGTCCACCGGGTCGACCGCGTCCCGGTTGCGTACCGGCGGCATCCCGGTGACCGCCGTGGAGGAACTGACCGGTTTCCCCGAGTGTCTCGACGGGCGGGTCAAGACGCTGCACCCCGCCGTACACGCCGGGATCCTGGCCGACCGGCGCAGAGACGACCACCGCGCGGAACTGGCGGATCTCGGCATCGAACCGTTCGATCTCGTCGTCGTGAACCTCTACCCGTTCAGGGAGACCGTCGCTTCCGGTGCGGTCGAGGACGACATCGTCGAGCAGATCGACATCGGCGGCCCAGCCATGGTCCGGGCCGCCGCCAAGAACCATCCCTCGGTTGCTGTCGTCGTCGACCCGAACCGGTATCCCGCCGTCGTCTCGGCTGTCCACAGTGGAGGGTTCGACCTGGCGACTCGCCGTGAGTTGGCAGCGGCGGCTTTCGCGCACACCGCGGCGTACGACGCGGCAGTGGCCGAGTGGTTCGTCGGCGCACCGACAGCAGTCACCGAGGAGGAGGAGCTGCCGCCGTACCTGAGCGTCTCGTTGGAACGCGCGGAGGTGCTGCGGTACGGCGAGAACCCCCATCAGCGGGCCGCCTTGTACGTGCGGGAGGGGGGCCCGCCCGGCCTGGCCAACGCCGAGCAGCTGCACGGCAAGGCGATGTCCTACAACAACTACGTCGACGGCGATGCCGCGCGGCGGGCGGCGTACGACCAGGACGTGGCCTGCGTCGCGATCGTCAAGCACGCGAATCCATGCGGGATCGCGGTGGGTGCTGACGTGGCGGACGCGTATCACAAGGCGCACGCATGCGACCCGGTCTCCGCCTATGGCGGGGTGATCGCCGCCAACGTCCCGGTGAGCCGGGCCATGGCCGAGCGCCTCGTCGACGTATTCACCGAGGTCGTCATCGCGCCGTCCTATCAGGACGGAGCGGTGGATGTCCTGGCCGCGAAGAAGAACGTCCGGGTCCTGGTCTGCCCACCACCGACGGCCCCCGGCGCGGAACTTCGTCAGGTGTCCGGCGGGATGCTCGTCCAGCAACCGGATCTTCTGGACGCGGCGGGTGACAACCCGGCCGGCTGGTCCCTCGCCGTCGGTGCGCCGGTGGACGAGGCGACGTTGGAAGACCTGCGGTTCGCGTGGCGGGCAATCCGCTCGGTGCGTTCGAACGGGATTCTGCTTGCCCGTGGAGGCGCCACCGTCGGGATCGGCATGGGCCAGGTCAACCGGGTGGACGCGGCGCGGCTGGCGGTCAGCCGGGCCGGCTCGCGCGCGGCTGGCGCGGTGGCCGCCGGGGATGCGTTCTTCCCGTTCCCTGACGGGCTCCAGGTGCTCCTTGCTGCGGGGGTGCGGGCGGTCGTCCAGCCAGGTGGGTCGGTTCGCGACGACGAGGTGCTCGCGGCCGCGGTGGCGGCAGGCGTACCGGTCTATCTGACCGGCACCCGGCACTTCACGCACTGATCCGGTGGTCGCCCGGGGTGCGGAACTGGCGGGGGAGGACTTTGCGCGCGTCGACTGGTCCGATGAGCTGCTCGAGGACGTCCACTTCACCGACTGCCGATTCACCGACGCTCGGCTGATCGAGCTCGCCACCCGGTCGTGCGTCTTCGAGAACTGCGACTTCTCCGGCTCCCGACTGCCGAGCTCACGGCACGACTCGACGGCGTTCCTGCACTGCCGGTTTCGGCGAAGCGTCCTGTGGGGAGCGGAGTTCGTGTCGTGCAAGCTGACCGGCTCGGAGTTCGGCGGCGCGGAGCTGCCGGCGTTGATCGTGCGCGGCGGGGACTGGTCCTACGTCACGCTGCGAGGTGCGGATCTGCACGGCATCGACCTGAGCGGTGTGAAGCTGCGCGAGGCGGACCTCACCGATGCCGACCTGCACGGCGCCGACCTGCGTGGCTGCGACCTGGGGCACGCCCGGCTCCAGGGTGCCCGGCTGGCTGGAGCGGATCTCCGCGGGGCGCAGACCGAGGGCATCGATTGGCGTGGGCTCCAGCTGTCCGACGTACGGGTCGATCTGGCGCAGGCGCTGGCCATCGCGGTCTCGCACGGTGTGCGGATCGACTGACCGGCATGCCGCGTCCGTTACCAGCCCGTCTGCGACACTCAGCGGCGTGACGGCGACGATCATGGACGGGCGGGCCACCGCGGCCGCCATCAAGGCCGAACTGACCGGGCGGGTGTCCGCGCTCGCCGCCCGGGGGATCGTGCCGGGTCTGGGAACCGTGCTCGTGGGCGAGGACGCCGGCAGCCACGCGTATGTGGCGGGCAAGCATGCCGACTGCGCCAGGGTCGGGATCGCCAGCCTGCAACGCCAACTGCCCCGCGATGCGTCACAGGCCGACGTCGAGGCCGTGGTGGCCGAGCTGAACGCCGACCCGACGTGCACCGGGTACATAGTCCAACTTCCCCTGCCCCGCGGCCTCGACCCGAACCGGGTGCTGGAGCTGATGGACCCGGACAAGGACGCCGACGGTCTGCACCCGACCAATCTCGGCCGGCTCGTCCTCGGCCAGGAGGGCCCGTTGCCCTGTACGCCGCACGGCATCGTGGTGCTGCTGCAGCGCTACGGCGTCGAGTTGGCCGGGGCCGAGGTGACGGTGCTCGGGCGTGGCGTCACGGTCGGCCGGCCGCTGGGTCTGCTGCTGACCCGGCGGATCGAGAACTCGACGGTGACGTTGTGCCACACCGGTACGAAGGACGTGGACCGGCACCTGCGGCGGGCCGACATCGTCGTCGCGGCGGCGGGGGTGCCGGGACTCGTGACAGCCGACCTGGTGCGCCCTGGCGCGGCCGTCCTGGACGTCGGGATCACCCGCACGGAGCAGGGTCTCGTCGGCGACGTCGCCGCCGACGTCCGCGAGGTTGCCGCGTTTCTCGCCCCGATGCCGGGCGGCGTCGGCCCGATGACGCGGGCGATGCTGCTGACCAACGTCGTCGAACGCGCCGAGGCGGCGCGGCCCGCGGAGTGACTGTGCCACGCCAAGCACCCTTCGTCCTGGTCTGGTTCGTGATCCTCGTCGGCATGGGATTGATCGCCACCGAATACTGGCGACGTGGCCTGACCATCGTGGGCGCGGCGGCGGTGCTGGCCGGCGTACTGCGGCTGGTGCTGCCGGCTCGCCGCGCCGGCTGGCTGGTCGTGCGCAGCCGCCCGATCGACGTGCTGTGCTTCGGGTTCCTCGGCGTCGCGTTGGCGGCCACCGCCATCGCCGTACCGGCTGAATAGTCCGCGTTCGCCCTTCGATAGCCTCGGCCGTATGGCTGATCATGGCAAGGTAACCGTTGTCGGCGCCGGGTTTTACGGGTCTACGACCGCGCAGCGGCTGGCCGAGTTCGACATCTTCGAGACTGTCGTCCTGACCGACATCCTCGAAGGCAAGCCCGAAGGCATCGCACTGGACATCAACCAGTCCCGGCCCATCGAGGGTTTCGAGACCAATGTCGTGGGGGTCGGCGGCGGGTCGTACGACGGGACCGAGGGTTCAGACGTCGTGGTGATCACTGCCGGGCTGCCCCGCAAGCCCGGCATGAGCCGGATGGATCTGCTGGAGACGAACGCGAAGATCGTCCGTGGCGTGGCCGAGAGCATCGCGCAGACCTCGCCCGATGCGGTGCTCGTCGTGGTCTCCAACCCGCTCGATGAGATGACAGCGCTGGCGCAACTGGCGTCCGGTTTCCCCAAGAACCGGGTGCTCGGGCAGGCTGGCATGCTCGACACCGCACGGTTCGTGAACAATGTCGCCGAGCTGCTGCGGGTGCCGGTTGCATCGGTCTCCTGCCTGACCCTCGGCTCGCACGGCGAGACGATGGTCCCGGTTCCCTCGCGGTGTCAGGTGGACGGCAAGCCGTTGACCGAGGTGCTCTCCGCTGAGCAGATCGAAGAGGTGGTCACCCGGACCCGCAACGGCGGTGCCGAGGTCGTCGCGCTGTTGAAGACCGGTTCGGCGTACTACGCGCCGTCGTCCGCCGCGGCGCGGATGGTGAAAAACATCGCGGAGGACACCGGCGCCGAGCTGCCTGTCTGCGCGTGGGTGGACGGTGAGTACGGCATCTCCGGGGTGTACCTGGGGGTCGTCGCTTCGGTGGGTGCCGGCGGGGTGAAGAAGGTGGTCGAGGTGCCGCTGACCGAGTCCGAGCTGGCCGGGCTGCGAGCCGCTGCCGAGGCGGTCCGCGCCAAGCAAGCCGACATCGCGAACCTCTGACTCTGCGACACTGGGAGATCGACGGCGGAGGAGGACAGATGACGACACTGACCGCCGACAGCGTGCGTGACGAACTCGTGCGGCGCCTTTCCGGGTTGTCAGCAGGGGACGTCTCGGTCGAGTCCGTCGACGTGACCGACGAGTGGGGCATCGACGACGATCCGGCAATCCGTCTCGTGCTGCACCTGTCTGATCCCGACGGGGAAACATGGGACACGGACGACATAATGAACCTCGGTCATCAAGTGAACACAGTCCTTCAGGACTTCCGCGGGCTGCCCGAGGTACGGACGTTCCTCACCGGCGGGCCTCCGGAAGACGATCTGCCGATTCCTGACGAAGATAGTCTTGAGCCGGAGTGACGGCTCGCGACATTTACCCGAACGAACTGCTACGGCTCGCGAGCGAGCTGCTCGGCCCGCCCGGGCGAGGCCGAGCCGAGAACGGTACGGCTTCGCCGGGCGGTTTCGACTGCTTACTATGCGCTCTTTCATCGGCTGTCTCGGGACATCGCATGGGCAGTCCTTGGCTCGTACGGGAATTCTGCGGCGCACGACTTGGTCCGGTGGATCAGCCATCAAGACTTGCTCGACCTGGCCAGGCAGGTCATCGCGCCCTCCCCCAAATTTCAGCCAGTGCTGAGCAGTACGTCGCCAGACCTCAGGGCATTGTGCGAGGCGTTCGTGCGCCTGCAGGGTGCTCGAAACGCAGCTGACTACGACCACACCTACGCCGTCACCAGAGCGGAGGTTCGCAGCCTGGTGAGCCAGGCGAGGAGAGCCGTCACCATTGCCACAAAGTTGAAAGCTTCGGGAGATCCGTCGTACGACCGCTTTCTTCGCCTGGCCGTTGGGGCGGTCAGAATCGCCAAGACCCGTTCATGACATGACCGGAAGGACCAACTCGAACCCATGACCCGTATCACCGTCAAGAACCCCGTCGTCGAACTCGACGGCGATGAGATGACCAGGATCATCTGGTCGTTCATCAAGGACCAGCTGATCCTGCCGTACCTCGATGTCGAGCTGGATTACTACGACCTCGGCATCGAGCGCCGCGACGCCACCGACGACCAGGTCACCGTGGACGCGGCGAATGCCATCAAGCGGCACGGCGTCGGTGTGAAGTGCGCGACGATCACGCCGGACGAGGCGCGGGTCTCCGAGTTCGGGTTGAAGAAGATGTGGCGTTCCCCGAACGGCACGATCCGCAACATCCTCGGCGGCGTGATCTTCCGCGAGCCCATCGTCATGAAGAACATCCCTCGACTCGTGCCGAGCTGGACCAAGCCGATCATCATCGGCCGCCACGCCTTTGGCGACCAGTACCGCGCCACGGACTTCGTCGTACCGGGCGAAGGCACGTTGACGATGACCTTCACGCCCGCCGACGGATCGCAGCCAATGGAACTCGAGGTGTACCAGTTCCCCGGCGCCGGGGTGGCGCTGGCGATGTACAACCTGGACGAGTCGATCCGGGACTTCGCGCGTGCCTCGCTGCGGTACGGACTCAACCGCGGCTACCCCGTGTACCTGTCGACGAAGAACACCATCCTCAAGGCGTACGACGGCCGGTTCAAGGACATCTTCGCCGACGTCTATGCCGCTGAATTCGCTGCCGACTTTGAGACCGCAGGCCTCACCTACGAGCACCGGCTCATCGACGACATGGTTGCGGCGGCGTTGAAGTGGGAGGGCGGTTACGTCTGGGCCTGCAAGAACTACGACGGCGACGTGCAGTCCGACACCGTGGCGCAGGGTTTCGGCTCACT
Organism: Geodermatophilaceae bacterium; assembly: GCA_013812145.1. Taxonomy (GTDB): domain Bacteria; phylum Actinomycetota; class Actinomycetes; order Mycobacteriales; family Geodermatophilaceae; genus JACCTY01. The sequence continues at coordinate 29,662 of JACCTY010000151.1, forward strand.
CGGCCTGATGACCTCGGTGCTGTTGACGCCGGACGGGCAGACCGTGGAGGCCGAGGCGGCGCACGGGACGGTGACCCGGCACTTCCGCGAGCACCAGAAGGGCAACCCGACCTCGACGAACCCGATCGCCTCGATCTTCGCCTGGACTCGAGGGCTGGCCCATCGCGGCACGTTGGACGACACCCCCGAGGTCACCGCATTCGCCGAGACGCTCGAGCGGGTGTGCGTTGACACGGTCGAGAGCGGCCAGATGACCAAGGACCTGGCGCTGCTGATCAGCGGCGGTACGCCGTACCTGACGACCCAGGACTTCCTCGATGCCATCGCCGGGAACCTGCAGAAAGCCATGGACGCCCAGCGTCGAGATCGGGCTTTTCAACGCCTCATCGGGCTGTGAGGGGTTGATTTCCCCGAGCTGATCATGCCTGTTGACAACTGCGGCACCGTGGCGGCCGATGGGGCATCCTTTGCCGGTGCCCGCAGCCGCCGCTGTCCCACCGGCCCTGGCGGGACGGGTGTTCCGCGGCCGAGACGCCGTCGCTCGCGGCTGGCTGACGCCACGCCAGCTGCAGGCATGCGTGTGGCGGCGGCTGCTGCGGGGTGTTTATGCCGACGCCGTGCTAGCCGTGAACCACGGACTCTTCATCAGCGCCGCCGCACTCGTGATTCCACCGGAGGCGGCGATCGCTGGGCGGAGCGCCGCCTGGCTGTGGGGTGCCGATGACATCGTGGCCGCGCAGGACCCGGTCGAGATACTGGTGCCGTGGGCACACCGCTTCGGACCAGTAGCCGGCTTGCGGATTCGCACAGTGGGTGAAGTCCCGGCCGACGACGTCGATCGCAACGGGCGAGTGCGGGTCACCCGACCTGGCCGAACCGCCACGGACGTGGCGGGCGCCGCGGCCGACCTGATCGAAGCCGTCGTCGCCGTGGACCGGATGCTGGCGTCAGGGGCGGTGCGGCCTGCACAGCTCGCCCGGGCGGCCGGCGGACTCGGGGCGGGCCGCGGCACCCGGCAGATACGCCGCGCCGCGGAGCTCGCGGACGGCCGGAGCGAGTCGCCGCAGGAAAGCCGGCTGCGGGTTCGGCTGGTGCTCGCCGGGCTACCTGCTCCGGTGCCGCAGTACGAGGTGCGGCACGATGGCCGATTCGTGGCCCGCGTAGACATGGCGTACCCGGAGCACAAGCTCGCCATCGAGTACGACGGATTGTGGCATGGCGCCCCGGGTCAGCTCGGTCGCGACCGACGTCGGCTCAACGCCGTGGTGGCGGCCGGATGGCGGGTCGTCCACGTGACCGCTGCGGACCTGCACAAGGTTGATCGAATCGTGGCTGCCGTGCGCGTTGCGCTGGCCGCATGATCATCTCGGGGTTTTCAACCCTTCCCAGTGCGCGGAGGGGTTGACTTCCCCGAGGTCGCGAACTCCCACTCGACCCCGGTCGGGGTGTCGCGTACCTCGACGCCTGCAGCGGCGAGGCTGTCGCGGACGGCGTCTGAGGTCGCGAAGTCCTTCGCCTCCCGAGCGTTCGAGCGAATCCGCAACAGCGCGTCGACGAAGGGCGCGACGGGAGCTCGCGGGTCCCGACCGCCGTGCTCGGCCAGGCCGCCGAGCCGGACGACCATCGAGCGCAGCAGCGAATGGGCATGGTCGGCCTCGTCGGAGGTCAGGGTGTCCGCCGACCAGTCCGCCAGGCTCTGCTCCAACGCCAGGATCGCCGCCACGCAACCCGCTATGTCGTGGCCGCGCAACGCCGACACGAAGGCGGTCTCGTGCGCGTCGGCGGCCGCCCGCAGCGACGTCGCAACGTTCACCGCCGCCCCCGCACGATCGTCCGCCACGGCCGCTGGAGTCACCACGCGCCCGCCCGTGAGCTCGCCGAACGTCACCACGCTGCCGCTCACGAACACCGAACTCAGGCCGCGACGGCGGCTGGTCACTGTCCCGTTCCCGACGACGGTCACGGTCTCGGCCGAGGGGTCGAGGATGCAGCCGGTGTGCTCGTCCACGCCGAGCACGAACGCCTCGTCCGGCAGTTCGCGCTCCAGGAGCGCCAGCCGCCGCTCCCCGAGATAGCAGTACCGGGTGTCGTGGTGGCCGCCCTCGGCGTTGTCGTAGTGCGGGATCACGACGGCGTACAGGCCCGTCAGCCGGTGGACGAGATCCAGCCCGGGACGCCAGCAGGCCGGCTCGCCGGCCTTGTAGATCTCGTAGACCGGCACCGCGTGCGAGCCCAGCGTCAACGCGGCGGCGCTGGCGAAAACAACCACGCCCCCGGACCGGACAACGTCCGCGAGCATCACCGGTAACGGGGTTCCGGTCCACTGCCGCAGGGCGTACGTCGGACTACCCGGTCCAGCGAACACCCAGCGCGCCGCGCGGAGCGCGGCGAGCGCCCGCTCCCGAGCCAGCCCCTCCACTGGCTCCTCCCGCCAGGACAGCACGTCGACGCTGCGGCCGACGCTGTCGCAGAAGTACTTCCGCGCGCGGGCGGTGATCTCGTCGGCGTTCTCCTGAAAACCGTATGGCGTGTCGAGCAGCAGCGCCGGACTGTCGCCGACTAGTTCGAAGAGCCGGCGGTGGACCTTGATCATCGTCGGAGCGGTCTCACCCGAACCCATGACGACCAAGCGGCCGGTCATGCCAGCGCCAGCAGGTCGGCGGCGACCTCCGCCGGGTACTGCGCGTGCACATCGTGGTCCGCCCCGGCGTACCACCTGACGGTCGCCCGCGGAAGCAGTCGGGCCGCTTCGTCGACCAATGGGCCCGTCGGACCAGCTGGATCGCCGGCGGGGGCGAGCAGCACAGGCACGCCGATGCGCTCATACCGGTCTCGTGGTCGGTCCTCCCAGAGGCTCCGCAGGATGCGAGCGTGGTGTTCTCGCGCAAGCCGCGGCTCGACAGTTCCGTCCGGACCGACCCGCAGGTTCGCCATCGTGGCCTGGATGGCGCCGTCGGACCAATCCGGGTGCCGCCGGCGCAGCATCGAGACCATCGACGCGGCGGTGACCCCGGCGAACGGCGGGGGGGCAAGTGAGGCCCAGCACTGCTCCCAGGAGGCGAACCGGTCACCGAGGTGCAGCCAGCCACCGTCCACGCAGGCCACCGCGTGCACCTCAGCGGAAAACTCGGCATGACGGAGTACGACGTTGCCGCCCCACGACTGGCCGACAACCACCGGGCGCTCCGAACCGAACTCGGCCGACACGGTGGCCAGGTCTGCCGCGGCGACGGCTGTGCTGTAGCCGCAGGCGGGTGCGTCCGACTCGCCGTGCCCGCGCAGATCGACCGACACAACGCGATGGCCGGCCGCGACCAGGTGCTCGGCAACGCCACTCCAGAGCAGGGCGTTGGAGGCCAGGCCGTGCACCAGCAGGAACGGCCGGAGCAGGCCCTCCCACTCGAGGACCCGCAGGCCGACCCCCTCGGTGACAGCCACCCGCCCCGACACAGGGGTGCCGACGATGGGGGAGTGCACGCGATCGAGCCTAAGCGCGTCGGCTCCCTCGGTTAGTCTCAGCTGCGTGTCGGAGCCTCCGAGTAGGCCCTGCCGCACCGGGAGCGGTGCGGCATGACGATCGCACTCGACGTCGTGCTGGTTGTCGTCTTCATCCTGATCGGTGGGCTGTTCGTGGCCGCCGAGATCTCGCTGATCACCCTTCGCGAGGGACAGCTGCGAAGCCTGGCCGAGCGGGGCAGGCGCGGGGGCCGGCTGGCCAGACTGATGGCCGACCCGAAGCGGTTCCTCGGCGCCGGGCAGATTGGCGTGACCCTGGCCGGCTTTCTCGCCGCGGCGTTCGGTGCGGCCACCCTCGCGGAGCCGTTCGCGTCCTGGCTCACCGATCGGGGTCTGACTCCCGGCCCGGCCAGGGCGATCGCAGTAGTCCTGATCACAGTGATCATCACGTACGTCTCGCTGGTCCTGGGCCAGCTCGCACCCAAGCGGCTGGCTCTCCAGCGGGCGGAGAGGCTCGCGTTGGTGGTGGCCGGACCGCTGGACCGGATCGCCACCCTGTTGCGGCCGGTGATCCGGCTGTTGTCCACGTCCACCCACGTCGTCATCCGGATCTTCGGGGGTGACCCCCGTATCCGCGGCGAGGCGATCTCGCAGGAGGAGTTGCGCGACCTGGTGGCAGCGCATGAGTCGCTGACCAGCGACGAGCGAACCATGATCGACGAGGTTTTCGCCGCCGGGCAGCGGCAGATCTCCGAGGTGATGATCCCGCGGACAGAGGTGGACTTTCTGGAGGCCGGGTTGACCGTCAGCCGGGCCGGCCGTCAGGTCGCGGACTCCCCACATTCCCGGTATCCCGTCGTCGGGCGCAGCCAGGACGACGTGCTCGGCTTCGTGCACATCCGCGACCTGCTGACGCCTTCGCATCCGGCAGGTCGCGCGGCCACCGTTGGCGACGTCGCCCGTGAGGTCACTCAGCTGCCCGGCTCGAAGAAGGTTCTGGCGGCCCTGTCGGAGATGCGCCGCAGCGGACATCACCTGGCGATAGTGGTCGACGAGTACGGCGGGACCGACGGCATCGTCACCCTCGAAGACCTCATCGAGGAGGTGATCGGTGAGATTCGGGACGAGTACGACGAGGCGATCGACGAGCCACGGCACTCGCCGTCCGGGGAGATCGAGGTGGACGGCCTGCTGAACCTCGATGACTTCGCCGAGGCGACCGGGCTCGAGCTACCCGAGGGACCGTACGAGACGGCGGCTGGATTCGTGCTGTCCCGGCTGGGGCAGCTGCCGGTGCTCGGAGACAGCGTTCGTATCGACGGGCGGAGCCTCGACGTACTGGAACTCGACGGCCGGCGGATCGCCCGCCTGCGCCTCGGCCCGGCCGAGAGCGGAGCTTCGGTCACGTCCGGGAGCGGGTGAACTGCCAGGCGTCGGCGACCATGACGTCGATCTCCGGGTGGGCGGGCTCCCACTCGAGCTCGGCCCGGATCCGCTCGCTGGAGGCGACCAGGACGGCGGGATCGCCGGGCCTGCGCGGGCCGACCTCGACCGGGATCGGATGCCCGGTGACCCGGCGGGCGGCCTCGACCACTTCGTGCACCGAGAAACCCGCGCCGTTGCCCAGGTTGTAGATCCGGTGCGACCACGGCTGGCAGGCGTCGAGCGCGAGAAGGTGCGCTCGGGCGAGATCGGCCACGTGGATGTAGTCCCTGACGCAGGTGCCGTCGGGCGTCGGCCAGTCCTCGCCGTGGACGACGAGCTTGTCGCGCTCACCGGTCGCGACCTGCAGCGCGATCGGGATCAGATGTGTCTCCACGGCGTGCCGCTCGCCGAACCCGTGGTGCGCTCCGGCGACGTTGAAGTAGCGCAAGCTGACCGCACCCAGTCCGTGCGCGAGGGCCTCCCCGCCGAGCATCCGGTCGACAGCGAGCTTGCTGTGCCCGTACGTGTTGGTCGGCGCGGTCGACGCGGTCTCGTCGATCGGGACCGACTCCGGCTCGCCGTAGGTCGCCGCGGTCGAGGAGAACACGATCCGGCGTACGGCGGCCTTCCGCATCGCGTCGAGCAGCGCCAGGGACCCGCAGACGTTGTTGCGCCAGTAGAGCTCCGGGCGCTGCTGCGACTCGCCGACGAGGGACTTGGCAGCGAAGTGCAGCACCCCATCGAAGTCGGCGGTCACCACCGTGGCGCTGTCGGCGAGATCCGCCGCCACGAAATCCGCACCGGCCGGTACGGCGTCCCGGTGGCCCGTGGACAGGTTGTCGAGCACCGTCACCTCGTAGCCGGCCTCGAGCAGCTGGGCAGCCACGACGCTTCCGACGTACCCGGCACCTCCGGTCACGAGCAGCTTCACGGATGTCCTCTCGAAAGGCGCCGACCGGAAGAGGGTGCCACACGAAGCCGGGCCCAGTCGGTCGAAGATGCGATGATCGGGCGGATCGGCGTCGTACAGAGTGGAGGTCGGCGAGTGACGGTGAAGCCGCGTGCGGACATCGCAGCTCTGCCCGCGTACAAGCCCGGCCGCAACCCGGCCGACCTCGCCCGTGAGCTTGGGCTGCCCTCGGCGATGAAGCTGGCCAGCAACGAGATCGCGTTCGGTCCGCTGCCCAGCGTCGTGGACGCCGTGACCAAAGCCGCGGGGACGATGAACCGCTACCCCGACAACGGCGCGCAACTGCTCACCGAGGCGCTGGCCCAACGTAACGGCGTGGACGCCGGCCAGATCGCGGTCGGCTGCGGCTCGGTCAGCCTGTGCCAGCAGCTACTGCAGGCCTACGCCCGATCCGGGGACGAGGTGATCTTCGCCTGGCGGTCGTTCGAGGCGTACCCACTACTGGTGACGGTGTCCGGCGCAACCCCTGTGATGGTGCCGCTGAAGGACCGCTACGACCATGACCTGGACGCCATGGTGGCGGCGATCACCGACCGCACGAGGGTCGTCTTCGTGTGCACCCCGAACAACCCGACCGGTACGGCGATCCGCCGCGACGCGCTCAACCGGTTCCTCGACGCGATTCCGGACACGGTGGTGGTGGCGCTGGACGAGGCCTACCGCGAGTTCGTCAGTGACCCCGACATCCCGGACGGGATCGAGCTGGCCGCCGAACGGCCGAACGTGTGTGTCCTGCGCACCTTCAGCAAGGCGTACGGCCTGGCCGGGCTCCGGGTCGGCTACCTCATCGCCGGTGATCCGGCGGTGGCCGAGGCGGTGCGCAAGACGTATGTGCCGTTTTCGGTCTCTACCGTCGCGCAGGCGGCCGCGATCGCCTCGCTGCAGGCGGAGGACGAACTGCTCGCCCGGTGCAAGGACGTCGTCGTGGAGCGGGAACGGGTCATCGCGGCACTGCGTGAGATCGGCGTCGACGTCCCCGACAGCCACGCCAACTTCGTCTGGCTACCGCTTGGCGAAGCGACGATGACCTTTGCGGCGGACTGCGAGCAGCGCGGCATCATCGTGCGCCCGTTCGCCGGTGACGGCGCCCGCGTCACCATCGGTGAGCCGGCCGAGAACGATGCGTTCCTCGCAATCGTCGCCGGGCGGCAGCGAACGAGCGAGCCAGTGAATTGACCGGTGCGCTGGCTGCCTCCAGCGCTGGCAGCGACTCCGACGACACCGACCTGGTCGCCGCGGAACTTCTCAGCCGCCGCCAGTACGCCGCCATCGAAGCGGTCACGCCGTACCTGCCCGACCTCGACGCCGCCGCTCGCTCCGACGTCCGAGGACTGTGCCGCTTCGCCATCCGGCTGCTGGAACTCGACGCCGAGGACTTCGACTCCCTCACGGGTGTTCCACGGGAGCTGTCATCGCTGATTCGCTCCGCCAACATCCCGGCCACACCGCTGCAGCCCGATCGCGGAGCGCTGGGCAGCATGCGCCCGACGTACCGGCTCTTCCTCGAGGTGCTGGCCGCCCGATGGGCGCGAGGCGAACTCAGCAGCGTGCTCGCGGTATTGCATCTGATGGCCGAGTACCTGCCGCTGCTGGCCTGGGAGCCTGTGCTCGGGCACGCCGGCGATCCGGCGCGGCTGGGCTTGGCCGTCCGCGGCGCGGGCAGCCGATGGGCCACCAACGATCCCCGGTGTGACCACCCGCCGTCGCTGCGGCGATCGCTTCGTACGGTGCTGCACGTCGTCGACCAGGACCCCGGGCAGTGGCAGCGCTACCTCGACCGCGACCACTCTCGGATCAGTGCCGCGCTGGGGCAGTGCGCCTCGCACCCCAGCAAAGGTCGGCCTGATCCGGGGCGGATCTGCACGACCCCGTGCACGGTGTGGACGCGGCTTGATCCGTCGCGTGCGGAGGAGCTCGAACGCCGGATGACCCTGGTCGGGTTGTTCGTCGACTCCCCGGTCCTCGCCTTGCGCCATGCCGCGCCGGTGGGGCACGGATTCGGCGTCCCCGACCCGGTGGAACTGCTCGAGGAGTGGCGGGCGACATGGGCACGGCTGGTCAAGCCGTGGAAGGGCGGTCGCAACCCACTGCATGATGCTCCGGCGCACGGCAAGCCGTTGCCCGGACTGGAGGCGTTCCTGTCTACGGTGGCGGGAACGAGGCTGCAACCGCTGGGGATCCTTGATCAGGTGGACACGTTGCTCGCCCGACGATTGGGTGTGACCGCTGAGGTCGGCGAGCCGACCCGGCCAGATAACGTGGCCCGGTGACCCCCCCAGGTCGGCCCCGGGTGCTGTCGGGCATCCAACCGACCGCTGACTCCTTCCACCTCGGCAACTACCTCGGCGCGCTGCGGCAGTGGGTTGCGCTGCAGGACACCCACGACGCGTTCTACTGCGTGGTGGACCTGCACGCGATCACCCTGGACCAGGATCCCGCCACGTTGCGGGCACGGACCCGAATCAGCGCCGCCCAACTGATCGCGATGGGGATCGACACCGAGCGCAGCACGCTGTTCGTGCAGAGCCAGGTTCCCGAGCACGCGCAGCTGTGCTGGGTGCTGCAGTGCCTGACCGGCTACGGCGAGGCCAGCCGGATGACGCAGTTCAAGGACAAGTCCCAGCGCGGCGGCGCCGAGCGCTCCAGCGTCGGCCTGTTCACCTACCCGATCCTGCAGGCGGCCGACATCCTGCTGTACGCCGCCGATGAGGTCCCCGTCGGTGAGGACCAGCGCCAGCATCTGGAGCTCACCCGAGATCTCGCGCAGCGGTTCAACTCCCGATTCGGGCCGACACTCACCGTGCCGTCGCCGTACATCGTCAAGGGCACCGCCAAGATCACCGACCTGCAGGACCCGACGGCGAAGATGAGCAAGTCGTCGTCGGCGCCGGCCGGCATCGTCGACCTGCTCGACGACTCGGCCCGCAGCGCGAAGAAGATCCGCGGCGCGGTCACCGACAACGATCGCGAGATCCGCTTCGACCCGGATACGAAACCCGGGGTGTCGAATCTGCTGACGATTCTCTCCGCCCTGTCCGGCGCGGATGTCGCCGCGCTGGAGCAGCGGTACGCGGGGGCCGGCTACGGCGACCTCAAGCGTGACGTGGCCGACGTGGTCGTGAGTGTGGCCGAACCAATCCGCCGGCGTACGACGGAGTTGCTCGGTGATCCGGGGATGCTGGATGCGATGCTCGCCGCCGGAACCGAGCGGGCCAGGTCGGTGGCCGGTCCGACGCTGGCAGCGGTGTACGACCGGATGGGCTTCCTCAGGACCGACTCGGCCGGCGAGGGTTGAGGCTGTGAGCGAGCCAGCCATTGAGTTCGCCGCGTGCGTCCTTGGGGTCGCCATTGGACTGCCCGAGCCGGTGGCCGGTGAACTGGCGGCGTGGCGCGCGCGGGTCGGCGACCTCCAGGCGAAGAAGATCCCGCCGCATGTCACGCTGCTGCCACCGACTCGAATCGAGACCGCGGTGATTCCCGACGTGCTCCGTCACCTCTGCGACGTCGCGGCCGTCGCCGTTCCGTTCGAGATGCACCTGCACGGGACAGGCACGTTCCGGCCGGTCTCCGAGGTCGTGTTCGTCACCGTCGCCAGCGGCATCTCCTACTGTGAGTTGATGGAGGCCGACCTCCGCTCTGGGCCGCTCGAGCGTGACATCGAGTTCCCCTATCACCCTCATGTCACCGTCGCCCACGGCGTGCCGGCGGAGATGCTCGACGAGGCGTACGACGGATTGGCCGGCTTCGACGCCCGGTTCACCGTCGATTCCTTCATCGCCTTCGAGCAGGATCGGGAGGGGTGCTGGCTGCCGTCCCAGCAATTCCCGTTCGGCCAGCGATGAGCCCTGCTCCGGACACGAGCACACGACAGGAGCGCAGTGGACGGAGTGGGGCGGGGTCATTGACTGAGCCAACAGAGGGCAGGCCGGGGCTCGGGGCCCGCGTGATGGGGGGTTGGCGCAAGCAGCGCGCCCAGCGGCCCTGGCTGAACCACCTCGTCCGGGCCGCCTCCCACTACGGCTCCCGGCAGGCCGACCTACTTGCAGCCGGCATCACATACTTCGGCTTTCTGGCGCTGTTTCCGGTCATCCTGCTGGCGGTCTCGATCGTCGGTTTCGTTCTCAGTGGACAGCCGGATCTGCTGCGCGATCTCATCCAGCAGATCCGGGTGGCGATCCCCGGGGACCTCGGCCAACAGGTCGTGGACGGCGTCCTCAAAGTGACCGAACAGCGTGGTGTGGTCGGGGTGGTCGGTCTGATCGGCTTCCTGTACGCGGGACTCGGCTGGATGGGCAAGCTGCGAGTCGCCATGCAAACGATCTGGCGCGGAAAGCCGGACCAGCCGAACTTCGCCAAGGACTACGTCCGCGACCTGCTCTCGCTGATCGGCCTCGGCGGGGCGATCCTGACCTCGGTCACTCTGACCGCGCTCGCCACCGGACTCACGTCGTTCGTGATCGACCTGCTCGGGCTGTCCGGGATTCCCGGCATCGGCGTGATCACCGCGCTGCTCGGGATCGTGATCGCCGTTGCTGGCGACATGCTGATCTTCCTGTGGTTGTTCACCCGGCTGCCGCGGATGGACCTGCCTGTCCGGCAGGTTCTTCCTGGCGCCGTCTTCGGCGCGGTCGGCTTCGAGATCCTCAAACTGATCGGCACGCTGTACATCAGCCAGGTTTCCAACGGCCCCGCCGCGGCGGCGGGGTTCGGCAGCCTGATCGGGTTGCTGGTGTGGATCTACATCACCTCTCGGTTCCTGCTCTTCGCCGCGGCGTGGACCTCGACCTCGCCGGGCATCGTGGACCGGATCATCGCCGAGGCCGCGGCTGAGGAGCCTTCCGAGCCGGTCGTCGAGGGGCCGCAGGTGCCGCCGTTGAAGCGCCCGGCCGAGGGCGGGCCGAGTACGTCGGCGGTGGCGGCCGGCCTGGTCGGTGTCGGCGCCCTCGTGGGTGCGCTGGCGCCCCGGGCCGTACGCCGCTGGTGGCGCAATACTGGGCGGCGCCCCGCGGGCGTCGGGCGTGGCGACGGTTCCGATGCCTCCTCTCGACGGGCTCGACGAGGGGCGTAGCGCGGGCTGCTCGGCAACCGGCTGCTGGTCAGTGCGGCGGTTGCGCCGCCGGGTCGTCTGGGCGGATAGCACGTCATTGGAGGCGATTACGGTGGCTCCACCACCGGAATCGCCTCCAATGAGGCGGATGCGACGTCAGTGGCGGCGTCGGCGCCCCCTTACGAGAACCATCACGACAAGTGCGCTGCTCAGTCCGAGCCCGACGAGCAACAGGGGTGAGGGAGCCGTGGAGGTCTGGCCAGCGGCGCCTCCGGCGGCCGCGACGGCCTGCGCCGCGCCGCCGCTGGTGGACGACTGGGGTTGAGTCGACCGCGGGGTCGGTGGCGGGACACCCGGTGGCCGGGGCTCGACGAGTTCGCCGACTGGCGGCGTACCGGCCGGGAGGGCGAAGCCCCAGTCCAGCAGCCGGGTGGCCTGCTCGACCATCGGGATCGGGGCTTGCTCGCCGAGCATCAGACTGACCACGAGACGGCGACCGTGCTGTTCGGCCGCGCCGACGTAGGTGTAGCGGGCGGCATCGGTGAAGCCGTTCTTGCCGGCCAGCATGCCCGGGTAGGACGTCAGCATCCGGTTCTGGTTCTGGATCTGGTACGCCGGATGGCGTGGCGGCACGGCCGGCATCACCGCGGTCGGGGTCTGCATGATGGACAGCAGCGCTGGGTCTTCGACGATCTGCCGCATGAACAGCGCCAGGTCGTACGGCGAGGAGCTCTGCCCGACCACGTCGAGGCCGGACGGCGTGCCGGCGAGAGTGTCGTAGGCCTGCAGCTGAGAGGCGGTGGCGTTCATCAGCTCCAGCGTGGGCTCGAGGCCGCCTGCCGCACGAGCCAGCGCTGAGGCTGCGTCGTTGCCCGAGGACATCATCAGCGCCTGGAACAGCAATAGCGCGGGGTACTTCCCGCCTTCCACGATGCCGACCTTGGTTCCGTCGACACTGGCGTCCTCAAACGCGCCGGTGACGACCGCGGCGGGATCGAGTTCGTCGTGCAGCGTCAGCAGGGTCAGCGTCTTGAGCGTGCTCGCCGGGTAGTAGCGGCCGTGCGGGTCCCTGGCCGCCAGCACGTCGCCGGAGTCCAGGTCCGCGACGAGCCAGCCGCGGGCGGTGATGTCCGTGGGCAGGGCAGGACCATCCTCCGGCAGCGCGAATCCGCGCTCACCCAGGGCGTCCCCGCCGACGACGGTCCCGTCCGGGCTGCGCCCCTCGGGTGGTCCGCCGGGGTGCGGGGTGGTCGGCGTCGGGGCGTTCGGGTCGATCTTCGGGTCGGCAGCGCCGGCAACTCCTGGCGTGCCGACGAGCAGAACGAGCGCGGCGGCGGCCAGCCAACGGGCGCTGCGTCGTAGGGGAGCCATCGACATGCACGCTACCGCCGCCGGGCGGAGGACTCCGGCAACGCCGCCCGCGGGGCCTTGTCAGGCTTTGGCACGGCAGCGACCGGTTCGCAGCAGGAGTCGACCAGCCAGCCGTTTTGGCACGCATCGCCGTACAACGATGTGGTCTCGGGCGGAACTGGCCGTGGTGTCGGCTGGCAGCCGACGGTACGGTGACCGGTCAGCGGCCGGGGAGCAGGTCCCGGTCAACGAGAGGAGATCGTTTTGCGTCGAGTCCGTGGTATGTCCATCGCTGCAGCGCTGCTGGCCGGCAGCATGGTCCTGGCCGCATGTGGCGACAGCGGTAATGGCGGTACCCCCGAGTCCCCAGCCGGAGGCGACTCCGAGACCGCGGAGGCCAGCGACCTTCGAGTGGGACTCGCCTACGACATCGGCGGACGCGGCGACAAGTCGTTCAACGACTCCGCCGCCGAGGGCCTGGAGGCGGCCACGGGGGAACTGGGACTGACCGACGTCCAGGAGCTGGCGGCCGAGGCTGACGAAGTCGATGCCGACAAGGAGGCACGACTGCGGCAGTTGGCCGACGCCGGCTACAACGCCATCATCTGCGTCGGATTCGCTTACGCCCCAGCGCTGGCAACCGTGGCCCCCGACTACCCGGACGTCGACTTCACCATCATCGACTCAGCCGACGCGACCGGGGACAACATCGCCTCCTACACATTCCGCGAGCACGAGAGCGCCTATCTCGTCGGCGCGATCGCCGCGCTTACCAGCCAGACCGGGACGATCGGCTTCGTCGGAGGCGTCGAGACGCCGCTGATCCAGAAGTTCGAGGCGGGCTACCGGGCCGGCGCCGAGGCTGCCGTCCCCGGCATCACCATCGTCTCGAACTACCTGACTCAGATCCCGGACTTCACCGGCTTCCAGAGCCCCCAGCTGGGCCAGGCCGCCGCCGAGGGGCAGTACCAGACCGACGACGCCGACGTCATCTATGCCGCGGCGGGGTTGTCCAACAACGGCGTCTTCACCGCTGCTGCGGCTGCCGGCGCCCAGGCGATCGGCACCGACTCCGATCAGTTCCTGACCGCCGATCCGTCCGTGCAGAGCGCCATCATCGCTTCGGCGCTGAAGGGCGTCGGCGCTGCCGTACAGGACTTCCTCACGAAGGTGGCTGACGGCAGCATCGAGCCGGGCAACACCGAACTCGGCCTGGCCGAAGGTGGCGTCGACTACGTCATCAACGACCCGGCCGTCCAGACGGCCGTGGAGGCGCAGATCGAGGAGTTCAAGCAGGGCATCATCGACGGCGACATCGCCGTCCCTGACACGCTGTAGCACCGCCGAACACCGGCCGACATGGACCGGGCACCGGCTAGCGTGTGCCCGGGTCATGTCGCGTACCGAGCAAGGAGGCAACTCATCACCGCCTCACCGTCGGCCGCGGCACAGCCCACCAGTGCTGTTGAGCTTCGCGGCATCACCAAGCGCTTTCCCGGTGTCATCGCCAACTCGGACGTCAACCTCGTCGTACGACGGGGCGAGGTGCACGCGATCGTCGGGGAGAACGGCGCCGGCAAGTCGACCCTGATGAAAATCCTGTACGGAATGCAGAAGCCCGACGAGGGCACGATCACCGTCAATGGCCGCGAGGCTTCGTTCAGCTCTCCTTCCGATGCCATCGACGCCGGCTTCGGGATGGTGCACCAGCACTTCATGCTGGCCGACAACATGACCGTCCTGGAGAATGTCGTCCTGGGTGCGGAACGGCTGCACGGAATCGGTGCCAAAGCACGGGCCAGGATCCGCGAGATCTCCGCCGCCTACCACCTCGACGTCGAGCCCGACGAACTCGTGGAGGACCTCGGGGTCGGAGACCGGCAGCGGGTGGAGATCCTCAAGGTTCTTTATCGCGGCGCCAAGGTGCTGATCCTGGACGAGCCCACGGCCGTGCTGGTTCCGCAGGAGGTGGACGAGCTGTTCGGCAATCTGCGCGAACTCAAGGCCGAGGGCCTCACCGTCATCTTCATCTCGCACAAGCTCGACGAGGTGCGGGCGGTCGCTGACACGATCACGGTGATCCGTCGCGGAACCACCGTCACGACGGTCTCACCCGCCGACGTCACCGCCCGCCAACTGGCCGAGCTGATGGTGGGCAGCGAACTGCCCGAGCCCACGCTGGGGGCAGTCACTGTCACCGACATAGCGACGCTGAGCGTCTCCGGTCTGACGGTTGCCGGCATCGGTCGCGACCTCGTCCACGACGTGTCGTTGACGATTCACAGCGGGGAGGTAGTTGGTCTTGCCGGCGTGGAAGGCAATGGGCAGGCCGAGCTCGTGGAGGCGATCATGGGCGTTAGGCCGGCTACGGGCACCGTCCAGTTGGCCGGAGTCGACATCAGCGGCTGGGACACCCGTCGCCGCCGGGACGCCGGCATCGGCTATATCCCAGAGGACCGGCACCGGCACGCTCTGCTGCTGGAATCCCCGCTGTGGGAGAACCGCATGCTCGGTCATCAAACCCAGCCGCCCAACAGCCGCGGCGCTTTCATCGACCGCGCGGGCGCGCGTAAGGACACCGTGCGCATCGTTGAGGAGTACGACGTCCGCACGCCAGGGATCGAGGTCTCCGCCGCGTCCCTGTCAGGAGGGAATCAGCAGAAGCTCATCGTGGGGCGGGAGATGAGCAACGAACCCAAGGTTCTCATCGCCGCGCATCCGACGCGTGGCGTGGACGTCGGCGCGCAGGCCGCCATCTGGGAGCAACTTCGGCAGGCTCGAGCGGCGGGGCTTGCCACCTTGCTGATCTCGGCCGACCTCGACGAGCTGATCGGCATGTCCGACACGCTGTACGTCATCCTGCGCGGGCGCCTCGTCGCGCAGGTGGACCCGGCGACCGTCACCCCCGAGGAACTGGGGGCGGCCATGACTGGAGCGGGAGAGGCCGCATGAGCATCGAGTGTGCCCGATGACCGCGTCCCTTCGGCTGCGCCGATTCCTGCTCCTGCTGGCAGCGCCCGTGCTGGCCCTGGTGATTTCCCTGGTCGCCGTGACGCTGCTGCTGCTGGCGATCGGCAACTCGCCCGGTGAGACCTTCCAGACCATGCTGCGCACCGGCACCCAGCCCAACGCCGTCGTCGACATTGTGAACAAGGGAACATTCCTCTACATCGCGGCACTGGCCGTCGCGATCGGCTTCAAGATGAACCTGTTCAACATCGGCGTGGACGGCCAGTACCGGCTGGCGGCCCTGATCGCGGCGGGTGTCGGTGGGGCGCCCGGCATTCCGGGGTTTCTTCGACTGCCCCTGATCCTTGTCGCTGCGGTGCTCGTGGGTGCCATGTGGGCCGGGATCGCTGCTGTGTTGAAGATAACGCGCGGAGTCAACGAAGTCCTCTCGACAATCATGCTCAACGCGATAGCCACTGCGGCAACGGCCTACCTGCTGCAAGACGGCGGGCTGGGCGTGATCACCGGCAACTCGATCGGGACCCGGCCGGTGCCCGAGTCAGGCTGGTTCCCCTCCCTGGACCCGATCGCCCGTCCCCTTCTCGGGGCCTTCGGACTGACGCCCTCGCCGTCGAAGCAGGTCTACGGGTTCCTCGTCGTCGCGGTCCTGCTCGGCATCGGGTTCTGGGTGCTGGTCAACCGCACCCGCTTCGGCTTCGATCTTCGAGCGACGGGTGCCAACCCGAGCGCCGCAGTGGCCAGCGGCATCAACGTCAAACGGATGATCCTGGTCAGCATGTTGCTGTCAGGCGCTGTTGCCGGCTTGGTCGGCATGCCCCTACTGCTGGAAAGCAGCGGCCACAACTACTCGCAGAACTTCCCCACCGGGATTGGGTTCACCGGGATCGCGGTAGCCCTGCTCGGGCGTAACTCCCCGATCGGCATAGCTTTCGCCGCTCTGTTGTGGGCCTACCTGGACGTCACCACGGCGCCGTTGGCGCTGTTCGGAATCTCCGACAAGCTGTCGGCAATCATGCAGGCGCTGATCCTGCTCGCCGTCGTGGTCGCCTACGAGGTGGTGCGGCGGACGACGGCTGCCAGCGAGCAGCGAAGGGTGGCCCGCGAACTCGGCGACGACACCGCCCCCGCCCCTACCGCCGGTGTCGAGATGTCCAAAGCCTCCCGTGCCGGGATGCCCACGGACAAGGCGGAGAGCGCCGATCGGCCCGGCACGGCGGATACGGGGACGCGACGATGACCCTGGTCAGCCAGCCCGACCTACAGCTCAGGGCGGCGGCCCCCCCGCGGCGCTCATCGGCACGGCGCCTGCTGGTCCTCATAGTCCTCGGTTTCGTTGCGCTGAGCCTGCTCCGGTTCACCTTCGATGCCGGGGATCTCACCTCCTCCGGTGCCGTCCGCGCGGCGCTCGTGCTGGCGATCCCGATCGGCTTGGCGGGCTTGGGCGGCTTGTGGTCCGAGCGCGCCGGCATCGTCAACATCGGGCTGGAAGGCATGCTCATCGCCGGCACGATCTTCGGCGCATGGGCCGGCTACCAGTGGGGACCGTGGGTTGGTGTCCTGGTCGGCATGGCCGGCGGTGCGGTCTTCGGTCTGGTGCACGCGATCGCGACCGTCTCTTTTGCGGTGGATCACATCGTCTCCGGCGTCGCCATCAACATCCTCGCCGTGGGTGTCGGCGGCGTCATGGGCCAGGTCTTCTTCGGCGACATTCCTGGTGTCTCGCAGCGGCAGTCCCCGCGGGTCCCCGACGCAGCCACCTTCAGCATCCCCGGCGTCTCCGACGCGCTGCGCGCGGTGGAGGACAAAGGCATCTTGATCTTGTCCGACCTGGCCGGCGTCCTCGGCGGGCTGGTCACTGGCACGTCGGTGCTGACCGTGCTGGCGGTGCTGCTCGTGCCGGCCAGTTACTTGGTGTTGTGGCGAACCAGTTTCGGCTTGCGGCTGCGTTCCTGCGGGGAGAACCCGGCAGCGGCGGAATCCCTTGGTGTGAACGTCTACCTGACCAAGTACGTGGCGGTGATTGTCAGCGGTGGGCTGGCCGGGCTCGGGGGGGCCTACCTGGTGACGGTGGCCTCGGAGGGGTACCTGGAGGGGCAGACCGGAGGCCGTGGCTTCATCGGCCTGGCGGCGATGATCTTCGGCAACTGGCGGCCGGGTGGACTGGCCGGGGGAGCATTGCTGTTCGGGTACGCCGACGCGCTGCGGCTGCGGGGCGGCGCTCAGGCCGTGCCCGCGCTGCTGGTCTTCGTCACCGTCGGAATGGTCCTGTTGGCCGGACGAGAGCTGGTGCGCTCGGCCCGGCGGCGTGATGGAGGCTTCCTGGCCAGGCTCGCCCCGAGCGGTCTTTGGATCGCGGGACTGCTGTTGTTCGGGTTGGGGCTCGGTCTCGGTGTCGCGATGTTCGACGGCTGGGGCACCGTTGCGGCCGTGGGCCTCGGCATCGTGGGCCTGCTGGCTTTGGGCGCCATCGGCATCCGGCTCAACCGCGCGATCAAGGGCGGCAACCTGACGCTGTACATCGTGTCCTCGGTGGTGCTGATCGTCTGGTCGGCGTCCGGGGTCGGCATCCCCGGTCAATTCGTGACCTACATGGCCTACATCGTCACGCTCCTGGTGCTCGCCTTCGCCACGCAGCGGTTGCGCATGCCTGCCGCGGACGGACTGCCATACCGCAAGGGCCAAGGGACTTGAGTTCGACCGAGGTCGACTGGGCGGCGCTACGGTTTGCGGCCCGCGAGTCGATGACGCATGCGTACGCGCCGTACTCGCGGTACCCGGTCGGGGCGGCGGCGCTGGTGGACGACGGCCGGACGATAGTCGGCTGCAACGTGGAGAACGCGTCCTACGGACTCGGCCTGTGTGCTGAATGCGGACTCGTGTCGGAACTGCATGCCTCCGGCGGCGGTCGCCTCGTCGCAGTGTCCTGCGTGGACAGTCGAGGTGAGCTGCTGATGCCATGTGGCCGCTGCCGGCAATTGCTGTGGGAGCACGGCGGCGCGGGGCTGTTGCTGGAAACTGCTGACGGGCCGCGCCCGATGGCCGAGCTCCTGCCCGATGCGTTCGATGCCGTCGTTCTTCGCGGCGATCATGACGATCCGGGCATCCAGAATGCGGATGTTCTACGCAAATCGGACCACCAAACGTCATGATCGCCGGTGCGGCCTTCGACGCCGTTGATCTGATCCGGACGAAGCGTGACGGTGCCCGGCTCAGCGACGAGCAGATCGACTGGGTCATCGGCGCCTACACCAGGCGGCAGGTGCCGGACGAGCAGATTGCCGCACTGCTCATGGCGATCTTCCTGCGCGGGATGCACCCGGCCGAGCTGACCCGGTGGACCGCCGCGATGATCTCTTCCGGCGTGCGGATGGATCTGTCCACTGTGGACCGGCCGACGGTGGACAAGCACTCGACCGGAGGCGTGGGCGACAAGATCACGCTGCCGTTGGCGCCAGTCGTGGCCGCGTGCGGTGCGGCGGTTCCGCAGTTGTCGGGCCGCGGCCTCGGCCACACCGGCGGGACACTGGACAAGCTGGAGTCGATCCCCGGTTGGCGGGCCAACGTGTCCAGCGACGCCTATCTCGCGCAACTGCGCGATGTCGGCGCCGTCGTCTGCGCCGCGGGGGACGACCTCGCGCCCGCCGACAAACTGCTCTACGCCCTGCGCGACGTCACCGGCACGGTCGAGTCGATCCCCTTGATCGCCAGCTCGATCATGAGCAAGAAGATCGCCGAGGGAGCGGAGGCGCTCGTGCTCGATGTCAAGGTCGGCTCAGGGGCCTTCATGAAGGACGCCGAGACCGCTCGGGTGCTGGCCGAGACGATGGTGGGGCTCGGCGACGCGCACGGGCTGCGAACCGTCGCCCTGCTCACCGCGATGGATGTCCCACTCGGCCGAACGGTCGGAAACGCGCTGGAGGTCGCGGAGGCGGTCGAGGTCCTCTCCGGCGGGGGGCCGCCAGACGTCGTGGAACTCACTGTGACGCTGGCCCGCGAGATGCTGGCGGCGGTCGGCCTGTCCACTGTGGACCCCGCCGACGTCCTGCAGAATGGTCGCGCCATGGACACCTGGCGGGCGATGATCGCGGCGCAGGGCGGTGACCCGGACGCGGCGCTGCCAACGGCCCCGGAACGCCACGTGGTCACGGCCACGGACAACGGCGTACTCACCGGACTGGACGCGTATGCGGTCGGTGTGGCCGCCTGGCGGCTCGGCGCCGGCCGAGCCCGCAAGGAGGATTCCGTGTCCGCCGTCGCGGGCGTCGTCGTACTGGCCAAGCCGGGCGAGCGGATCGAGGCCGGCGCACCGTTACTGGAGCTGCACACCGACGATCCGGAGCGCATTCCACGGGCGCTTGTGGCGCTCGACGGCGCGGCGGAGTTCGACGGGCCCGGCGACACACTCCCGCTGATCATCGACCGGATCGGAGCCTGACGTGCCCCAGCTCATCGAGGTACCCACCCGGGTGCCCGTGCCCGGCGGCAAGCAGATCGACGAGTACGTCGGCCGCGCCAACACCGGCACCGACGCTCTGTCGGTGGCCCTCATGACCGCCCCCGGTGGCTGGATGGAGCCCGCCCAGACCCCACAGTTCGACGAGATCACGCTGGTCTTGCGCGGCCTGGTGCGGGTCGAGCACGACGGTGGGTATCTCGACGTCGGGGCGGGTCAAGCCGTCATCACCACGGCGGGGGAGACGGTCCGCTACACCACTCCGGGGGAGGAGGGCGCGGAGTACGTCGCGATCTGCGTCCCCGCGTTCGCCCCCGAATTGGCCGGCCGCGCCGAGAGCTAATCCTGTACGCTCTGTCCGGACTGTCTAGACAGGGAGACGCGATGGCGTGGCAACTGCAAGAAGCGAAGCAACGCTTTTCTGAGCTAGTCCGTAGAGCCGAGGCGGAGGGACCTCAAATAGTGACACGGAACGGCCGCGAGGTAGTAGTGGTCGTCGCCGCCGCGGAGTTCGACCGGACCCGGAAGCCAAAGATGGATTTCAAGGAGTTCCTCATGTCTGGTCCCGACTTCGAGTTGCTGGACATCGAGCGGGTCAAGGACAAGCCGCGGGAGATCGACTGGTGAGCTTCCTGGTCGATACGAACGTGCTCTCCGAGGCTCGCAAGCCCCGGCAGGCTGATACCGGCGTGACGAACTGGCTGCTGTCAACCGCTCCTGAGCGGCTCTACCTGTCCGTCCTCGTCCTCGGCGAGGTGCGGCGCGGCACCGATGCCCTCGCTCGCCGCGACGCGCGGGCTGCCGCTGTCTTCGAGGACTGGCTCGGAAGGGTGCAACAGGACTACGCCGAGCGCATCCTGCCGGTCACCGAGCAGATCGCACAGCAGTGGGGGCGGATGGACGTGATCCGGCCGATGCCTGCTATCGACGGGTTGATGGCGGCGACGGCCGTCGTACACGACCTGACCTTCGTCACCCGCAACGGGCGGGACGTCGAGGGCAGCGGCGCGCGAACCCTGAATCCCTTCTCCGGCTGAGGACTACCCACCGAACGGTGGACCTCGACGCAATCGGGCGGTGGTCGCGCCACGCCGGCGTACCGGGGATGCTCGTGGGCATGACGGGACCAGACAGCGCCGTGCGCGTGCGCAACCTGACCAAACGGTACGGCGACCATCAAGCGGTGGCTGGCGTCGACCTCGATATCCACCACGGCGAGATCTTTGCGCTGATCGGCCCCAACGGCGCCGGCAAGACGACGTGCGTGGAGATTCTCGAGGGCTACCGGCACCGCGACGGAGGGGAGGTCGAGGTGCTCGGCATCGACCCGGCCAGGGCCGATGCGCACTGGAAGGCCCGAATCGGGATCGTCCTGCAGTCAACGAAGGACTTCGCCGAATTGACTCCGACCGAGGCGTTGGCGACCTTCGCCGCCTACTACCCGAGTCCGCGGCCGGTCGACGAGGTCCTGGAACTCGTCGGCCTGACCGACAAGCGCAAGACCAGAGCCGATCAGCTCTCGGGCGGGCAGCGGCGGCGCCTGGACGTCGCCCTCGGCATCCTCGGCAATCCCGAGCTGCTCTTCCTGGACGAGCCGACGACCGGCTTCGACCCGGATGCGCGTCGGCAGTTCTGGGGGCTGATCGAGGATCTCAGCGGCCTCGGCACCACGATCCTGCTGACGACGCACTACATGGAGGAGGCGGAGCGGCTGGCCGACCGGGTCGGCGTTATCGCGGCCGGTCGGGTCGTCGCTGTGGACACTCCGACGATGTTGGGCGGAAGGGGTGCGGCAGAGGCGGTCGTGTCCTGGCGTGGTCCCAGCGGTCCCGAGCACACCGCTACCGATGCGCCCACCAAGGTCGTCCGCGAACTCGCCGAAACCTTCGGCGGCGAGGTCCCCGAACTTGCGGTGTCCCGGCCAACTCTGGAAGACGTGTACCTCCAGATGATCGGAGCCGCTCAGTGACGACTACGACTCGACCGGCCCTGCCATCGTTGGCAACGGTGACCAGAGCCAGGGTCCGGGCCGAACTGCTCAGCTTCTTTCGGGAGCGGGACGCCGTCGTCTTCGTCCTGCTGTTCCCGGTCATCTTGCTCGTCGTCTTCGGCGCGGTGTTCGGAGGGCAGGAGGAGGTTGCGCCCGGTGTGCCGTTCATGCAGTACTTCGTGGCCGGGATGATCGCCGCCGGGCTGCTCAGCGCCAGCTTCCAGAACCTGGCCATCCAGATCCCGATCGAGCGGGACACGGGTTACCTCAAGCGGCTGTCCGGTACGCCGATGCCCAAGTCCGCGTACTTCATCGGCAAGGTCGTTCTGGTCGGGTTCGTCGCCGTGATCCAGACGGTTTTGCTGCTGGCCATCGGCGTACTCCTGTACGGCGTGACGCTTCCTGCCGACGGCGAGCGGTGGCTGACGTTCGGGTGGGTCGCCTTGCTCGGGATCACCTCCTGCACCCTGGTGGGTGTCGCGTTCTCCAGCGTGCCGCAGAATGGCAAGAGCGCACCGGCAATCGTGTCTCCGATCGCGATCCTGTTGCAGTTCATCTCCGGGGTGTTCTTCGTCTTCAGCGAGCTGCCGACCTGGATGCAGACGCTCGCAGCGATCTTCCCGCTGAAGTGGATGACCCAAGGCATGCGGTCGGTCTTCTTGCCCGACGCCGCGCAGGCCGCGGAGCCGGCCGGTGGCTGGGAGCACGGCCGGATCGCACTGGTTCTGGCAGTGTGGTGCGTGGTTGGCTTGGTGCTGTGCCTGCTGACCTTCCGCTGGCGGACCCGTTCAGACGGCTGACTCCGGTGACGGTGGACGCCGTCGGGCGGTCCGAGGCAGGCGGCGTCGAGACGGAGACGCATTTCTGGGAGCGCACGGCTCGTGGCTGGCACGTGGTCTTCGTCGCCCTGCTGCTGATCTCCATCGGCGTGGCGCTCAACGACAACGACGCATCCTCGCGCGCCAAGACGGGTGCTGTCCTCGTGCTCGTCGGCTGGGGCGCGTGGTATCTGCCCACGTGGGCCCGGTTCTGGGCCGGCCGTGGCCGGTGGTTGGGACCGATCTACGTGGCCGGAATGGTGCCCCTGTGCCTGGCCGCGCTGTCCCTGCTGCCGTCGACCAGCATCATGCTCTTCGTCGCCATCGCGCAGATCTACGCGACCATCGATCGGCTGCGCTACGCCACCGCGGTCGTCGTCTTGCTCTTCACCGGGTTCGGACTGGCGCTCCTCGTCCGTGGGGCGGGCGCCGAAGTCTTTGTCGGGCTCGGCTTCTCCGCGCTGTTCTCCGCTGTGCTGGGCGCCTGGATCGGCGGCATCATCAGCCAAAGCCAGCAGCGCGCCGAGTGGATAATGCAGCTGCGGGACACCCGGGAGCAGCTGGCCGAGGTGAGCCACGAACGCGGGATGCTCGCTGAACGCGAGCGGTTGTCCGGGGACATCCACGACACACTCGCGCAGGGCTTTACAAGCATCGTGATGCTGCTCGAAGCGGCCGACGCCGAGATCGGCGCTGATGACGTGGCCGCCCGCCGGCACCTCACGCTGGCCCGTTCGACCGCACGGGAAAATCTTGCCGAGGCCCGGACCCTGGTGGCGGCGTTGAGTCCGGCCGGTCTCGCCGACGGATCCCTGATCGACGCGCTCCACCGGCTGGCGGGCCGTTGCGCCGACGAATTGCAGCTGCACGCGGCCATGAGTGTGACCGGCGACCCGAGGCGACTGCCCTCTGCCACCGAGGTCGTGCTGCTGCGGGCGGCGCAGGAGAGCCTGGCCAACGTGCGTAAGCATGCCGGCGCCGCCCATGTCGACGTGCACCTCGACTACGGCGCCGAGACCGCCAGGTTGAGCGTGCGCGACGATGGTTGCGGTTTCGCCCCGGCCGGGGCCGAGGGATTCGGGCTGGCCGGGATGCGCGCTCGGGCCGAGCAGGTCGGCGGCTGCCTGCGCGTGGACAGCGCCGTGGGCGGCGGTACGACGATCGAGCTGCGGGTGCCGGTGTGACTACCGTGCGGGTTCTGGTGATCGATGACCACCCGGTCGTCCGCACCGGATTGACCGCGATGCTCGCCGCCGAACCGGGCATCGAGGTTGTCGGCGAGGGCGGCTCCGGTACGGAGGCGATCCGGTTGGCCGCACAGCTCGAGCCGGACGTCGTCCTCATGGACCTGCGGATGCCCGGGATGGACGGAGTGGCGGCGACCTCGGTGATCGCCGCGAGCAGCAACGGGCCGCGGGTCGTGGTCGTGACGACGTACGACACGGATTCGGACATCCTGCGTGCCGTCGAGGCAGGCGCGACCGGCTACCTGCTCAAGGACACCCCGCGCCAGCAGATGGCCGATGCCGTCCGTGCGGCCGCCCGCGGTGAGACGGTGCTCGCTCCGCCGGTCGCGGCCAAGTTGATGACCCGCATGCGGGCCGGGACCGCCGATGTGCTGACGGCACGCGAGCGGGAGGTCATCGAGCTGGTCGGCGCCGGGCTCACGAACGCCGAGCTGGGCCGCCGGCTGTTCATCAGTGAGGCGACGGTCAAGACCCACCTGCTCAGGGTGTTCGCCAAGCTCGGCGTGGACGATCGCACCGCCGCCGTCACCACCGCGATGGCTCGAGGCATCATCCCGCCACCGTGACATGTGTGGCCCCGGCGTTACGTCCGTAGCTTTGGCTGGCAGAGCGGTCAGAGCTACGGACGTAAGGAAGTCAGTCGCGGGCGAGGATGGCCTCCTCCAGGTCCAGCTCCTCCTGCACCCGGCGCAGCACCTCGTCGTCGATCCGGCCGGCGTCTCGCAGTTCCACGAAGACGGTCCGTTCCACCGCCAGCATCTCCCGGCGCAGCCGTCGATAGGCCTCCTGCGGCGTCTCCACCCGGTCGGGCCCGACCTCGCCGAGTCGCTCCCAGGCCTGTAAAGCGCGCAACTCGGCGCGCTCCCGTAACCGGTTCACGACATCGGCCGGTACCTCGTCGCCGACGGCGGCGAGCAGGGCATCCAGCCGGGCGAGGGCAGCGTCGGCGGCGCTCTGCTGCGCGCCGGCCTCGGCGAGGTTGTCCGCGGTTGACTCCGCTGCCACCACGCCGAGCCGCCGAATCAGAGCGGGCAGGGTGAAACCCTGCAGGACCAGGGTCGCGATCACCACCACGAACGTGATGAACAGGACGATGTCGCGGCCGGGCAGCGCCGTACCCTCGTTGAGCGCCACCGGTAGGCCGAACGCGGCGGCCAGCGACACGACTCCTCGCATGCCGGCCCATGACAGCACGA
>JACCTY010000011.1 GCA_013812145.1 Geodermatophilaceae bacterium
GCAGGTAGTAGGTGAACGCCTGTACGACGTCAGACCCGGCGTGGACGAACTGCTCGTGCAGGGCGGTGACCTGCTCGGGGTGGTCCAGGACCACCTCCGGCACAAAGGAGCCGGCCTGCAGGTAGCCGCGGCGTTCCAGCTCGAACAGGTAGCCCTCGGCGCAGATCACCGGTCCGGCCTGGAGGCGGTCAAGTAGTCCGGTCATTGGGGTCATGAGCCCGCCTCCGTCCGGGAGCACACAGCGGGAGCGGACTGGATGGAGGCGGGCGGGGTCATGGTCAGCTCCAGGGAAAGGGGGAATGGCTGGTGGGGTGCAGTTCGCCGCGCTCGTAGCGGGCGAACCGGAACGGCTCGAGCAACTCTTGGGTGTCGCCGAGCAGTTCGCGGGCGACGAGGTCGCCGACGCCGATCATCTTGTAGCCGTGGTTGGAGTCGGCGATTACATAGGCGTTCTGCCGGAACCGGTCGAAGACCGGGAAGCTGTCCGGGGTGAAGCAGCCGATGCCGCCGGACGGGCTACGGGACAACAGCCCGGCCTTGTTCTCGAATCGTCGGTGGCAGTGCGCCAGACCCGACGTCCACAGCCGGCCGAACGCCTCATCGACGACGTACGACGACTTCTCCGGCCCGTAGGGGTCCACCGCCACATCCATGACGGGCTCGTCGACGCGCCGCGGCATACCGCCGCCCTGGACGCCGCCGAAGTTGGTGTCCGGCTTGTAGTAGATGCCCCACGGCTGATCGGTCACGAGCTCGCCCGCCTCGTCGTACAGGGCAGCGTCGGTGTCGACGTGCACGACCGGCGGCGGGTTGCCGGCCCGGTCAGTGAACGAGCGCGGGTCGACCTCGAGGGTGCCCTCCTGCACGAGCCAGTAGCTCCACATCGGTCGATCCTCGTGCAGTCGACCGGCGCGGTCGCGGACGCTGATCCGCTCCGGCAGGTCGAGCATCGCCCACACGTCACGGGTCCACGGGCCGGCCGCGACCACGAGCTGCTCGCAGCGGATCCCCCCTGATCGGTCTGCACCGCCTCGACCGCTCCCCCGGCGAGGTCCAGGCCGGTGACGCGGACGCCGTCGAGGATGCGTACGCCGGCCGCCTCGACCTTGGCCGCCAGCCCCTGCAGGGCGGCCAGGTTGTGCGCGTAGCCGCCGCGGTGCTCGTGCAGGATGCTGGTGATGCCCTCGGCCTGCCAGTCGTCGAACATCCCAGCCATGTAGGCCTGGCACTGCGAAGCGCCCTCGACGAACGTCGACGGGTAGCCGATGGCTTGCTGCTGCTCGTAGATCGAGGCCACGTCGGCATGCATCGCCTCGTGGCTGATCTGCATGTAACCGACCGGGTGGTAGGCGAAGTCAGACGGGTCTGACTCCCAGACCGACACCGAGTGCGCCATCAGCCGGCGCATGGCGGGTTGGAAATAGTTGTTGCGGATCACCCCGCAGGCGATGCCGGACGCGCCCGCGCCCACTCCGGTCTTGTCCAGCACAACGACGTCGCTGCCGTCCCCGAGCCCGCTCGCGCGGAGCTGGGCGGCCAGCTGCCATGCGGTGGACAGTCCATGGATCCCGGCACCGACGATCAGGTACCGGACAGCGGGGGGAAGATTCCCATACACTGTTGCCTCCTCGGCAACGCTGTTTCAAGTGAGGGCAACCTACATGGTCCGACCGACCGCGACAACCGACGATGACGAGCGGGTCGGCGATCCGGCCGCGCCCGGCGATTCCGGCGAGCGTCACATCGCGACTGTGGGCCGCGCTGTTGCGGTGCTCACCGCGCTCGCCGAGTCACCACGCGATCTCGGCACGAACGAGCTGGCCCGGCTCACCGGCATCAACGCCAGCTCGGTCTCCCGGGTGCTGGCCACGCTGGCCCGCGACGAGCTGGTCCGGCGGGTGCCGGACAACGGCCGGTACCGGCTCGGACTGCGGCTGGTCCAGCTCGGCAACGCCGCGCTTGCCCGGGTGGACCTGCGCGAAGTGGTCCGCCCGCACCTGCTCGCACTCACCGAGGCCACCGGCGAGACCTCGACGCTGTCCATCCCGGGCGAGCACACCACGATGACGGTCGACTATGTCCAGAGCCCGTCCTCCGTGCGCAGCGTCGCCGAGATCGGCCGGCCGAGCGTCCCGCACGCGACCGCAACCGGGAAGGTCTTCCTGGCCCACGGTGGGCGGGCACCCGAAGGAGCGCTTAGTGCCTTTACCACGCGGACTGTCACCGACCGGCGGGAACTCACCCGCCAGCTCACCGTCGTCCGCGCCCGCGGTTGGGCGCAGGCCGTCGGCGAACGGGAGGACGATCTGAACGCCGTTGCGGCGCCGGTGCTCGACAGCCGTGGCGCGCTCGTCGCGATCCTCGGCCTCCAGGGCCCGGCCGCCCGCTTCGACGCCGCCGCCATGCGCGCCGGAGCCGAGGAGCTGCTGGGCCACACCGTGGCGCTGTCCCCCCGCGTCGCCGGCTGAGCCGCACCGACGGGACGCCTGGGGCGCTGCTCTCGCTCATCGCGCGTCGCCCTGTTACCTTGCCTCCATGGCGACGGCGTCCCACCAGCGGCAACGCCTACGAGCCCGTCCGTTGGCCCGCTTCTCCGCGCTGAGCCTGGTTCGGCAGGGTCTTACCCGCGCGGACTGGCCGCGGGTGTGGCAGCACCGCGATCTCGCCGGCAGCTACGAAGCTGTGGTGGTCGGCGGCGGGGTGCACGGACTCGCTACGGCGTACTACCTGGCCAGAAACCACGGTATGCGCAACATCGCCGTACTGGAGAAGAGCTATCTCGGCAGCGGCGGCTCCGGGCGGAACACCGCGATCATCCGCTCGAACTACCTCACCCCCGAAGGGGTCAGGTTCTACGACCGGTCGGTGCGGCTGTACGAGGAACTGTCCGGCGACCTGAACTTCAACGTGATGTTCTCCCAGCGTGGGCACCTCACTCTGGCCCATAACGACGCCTCGCTGCGGACGATGCGCTGGCGGGCCGAGGTCAACGCGCTCGAAGGCGTGGACTCAGGCGTGATCGGTCCGGCCGAGGTGGCCCGGCTGGTGCCGCAGCTGGACATGTCCGAGCACGCGCACCACCCGATCCTGGGCGGGCTCTACCACCCGCCGGGCGGCACCATCCGCCACGACGCGGTCGTCTGGGGCTATGCACGGGCCGCGGACGCGCTCGGCGTACACCTGCATCAGTCGACCGAGGTCACCGGGATCGACGTCGTGGGCGGCGCGGTGCGCGGAGTGCAGACGAGCCGGGGAGCGATCTCCACACCGGTCGTCGTCAACTGCACCGCGGGTTGGGCCACCCTGATCGCAGACATGGCCGGCGTGGCGCTGCCGGTCACGACGTTTCCGTTGCAGGCAGCGGTCACCGAGCCGGTACGCCCGTTCCTCGACACCGTCGTCGTGTCGGGCTCGCTGCATGTGTACGTCAGTCAGACCGCCCGTGGGGAGTTGGTGTTCGGGGCCGCGGTGGACCCGTACCCGTCGTACTCGATGCGCGGGTCGCTGCAGTTCACCGAGAGCGTCGCCGGTCACGTCCTGGAGTTGATGCCTGCCCTCGCGCAGCTACGGCTGCTGCGGCAGTGGGCGGGCCTGTGCGACATGACCCCGGACTTCTCCCCCGTCATGGGTATCACTCCGGTGGAGGGGTTCTTCGTCGACGTCGGCTGGGGCACCTACGGCTTCAAGGCCGGCCCGGTGGCCGGCGAGACAATGGCCGAGCTGATCGCGACCGGCAAGACGCCGGAGCTGATCGCCGGCTTCGACCTGGCCCGCTTCGCCGACGGCCGGCTGGTCGGCGAACGCGGCGCCGCCGCCGTGGGCCACTGATG
>JACCTY010000024.1 GCA_013812145.1 Geodermatophilaceae bacterium
TTCGGACGGCACAACACCGTCAACTGTTACCTGGACATCGAGATCGGCGCGGCCACCCTCGTCGCGGACTGGGTCTACATCTGCGACTTCGACCACATCACGGAGGACATCACCAGGCCGATCAAGGACCAGGGCATCGTCAAGAGCCCGGTCCGCATCGGCCCGGACGTGTGGCTAGGGGTGAAGTCCTCGGTGTTGCGTGGCGCGCAGATCGGGCGCGGAGCCGTCGTGGCCGCGCACGCCGTCGTCACCAAACCGATCCCGGCGTTTGCCGTCGCGGTGGGCGTTCCGGCTCGGGCGGTGCGCGACCGGGTCGTGGAGTCCGAGGCGAACACTGCGCGCCGGCTCGCGCTCGCCGACATCGCCCGCAAGACCACGGCTGCGGCTCGTCGGGCGACGGGACCGGAGTGAGTCACGGCGCGCGCCAGGTGTCGTCTGGCTCGGTGGACTCGGTCCAGGGCACTCACTACTTCCGCCGCCTGGGCGGACGCCGTGTACTGCCTGTCGATTATGGCCCGCCCAGCGGCTGCTGGCGCGGACGGCGCCGTGGTCGGTGACCTGGGGGCATCCTCCAGCTCGCCGATGCCCGAGGCCGCCAGCAGCGCTGCGTCCTGCTGACCGAGAGTCTGAAAAGCGATGAGTCGATAATGGGAGCCGATCGTTCTGTTGAAGTTCCCGCGCCTAGACTCACCGAGCGCCTCCACCTCCAGCGAGCGGTTTACAGAACGCGGCTTACCTGTGCCGTGTACATCAGGACCCGGGAATCGCGCAGTGGTGCGCCAGCGCGTGGAGGGAACTGTGGCCCGTGACAGCGCGGCCGCGATGGACCAAGGATGGGCCCACGACGGTGTCAGCAAGTGGCTGGCGTACCACCGTGCCAACGGGGAACTCATCGGCCGCGTCGGTCTCTCCGGGAGCACTGTGGACGGCCGGGACTGCCTAGAGGTCGGATGGGCGGTGCGACAGCAATTCTGGGGCCGGGTACGCAACCGAGATAGGGCAGGCCGGGCCTAGCTACGCCTTCGAGGTGCTCGCTGCTCAAGAAGTGCTGTCGTACACCGAGATCCACAACCGTCAATCCAGGGCGGTGATGGAGCGACGCGGGATGCACCACGAACGCGACATCACCCTGCCGGGTCTGGTCGCGGGCATTCACGGCATCCAGGATGCGGCGCCGTTCGCGCTCTGCGCCGTGCCGCGGTCGGCCACGTCACAGGACGTCGCCGATCTGAGGCCGATCCTCGGTGGCGGTCAATAGCCCCCCAGCCGATCCGCAAGTCGATCCGCGATGGGACAGGTTGGACCGACGGCATGGTGCGGATCGGCCTCAGAGCAGACGACGCAGCTCGTCGCCGTCGACACCGGCATCTCGCAGAATTCCGGCCATTGTGCCGCGCTTGAGTTCGCGATGAAGCGGCACGACCAGCGAGACGGTGCGATCCGGGTGCTTGAAGGGCGGACGTGGCTGCCGCGCTGACGCACCGACACCCATCCGAGCTTGCCGAGCGCTGACACGAGCTGCGCACCGGAGACGACCGGGGGGGCGCCCGCTCAAGCCGTTAGCGGCAGCCTGCGTCGGACTATCCCCCGTGGCGGGGATCGGCCTTCCTCGCGCAGCCCCTCCACGTAGAGTGCCAGTGCCTCTTCGGCGTTTGCGGCGGCCTCCTCGAGGCTGTCGCCCTGGGTGTGCAGCCCTGGCAACTCCGGCGCATACGCGTGGTAGCCGCCCTCAACCTGCGGCTCGAAGACGAACTCCACGTCGCCAGCGGGCTCCATGGTGCTGATGGTATCGGCTGCGACGCCCAGCTTCTCTGCTGCCCTGGCTGGTGGCCTCGGCCTCGAGGGAGGTCACGGCGCACGCCACAGCAGGGTGCCGGGGTGAAACTGGCTCCAGGCGAACCAGAACGACTGGCTGGTCGGCAACTCGGGGCCACTCGCGAGGACGGCGATCAGCCCACCGGCATCGAGCCGGACCTCGACCCCGGCCAGGGTGACCGGCTGCCCGGCCGCCAGTTCGGCCTTGGCCTCGGCCACCGCAAAGGCGACGGCTACGCCGGTCGGGGTGACCACGCCCACCACCGGCTCCTGGACCGGCAGCCGATCATCACGCTGCCCGATCGGGAAGATCGGACCGTTGTCGTCGCGCCCACCGAGCGGGTCGGCTTCGTAGTCCCGTCCGGTGCCCGGGTCGGCGGCCAGGATCGTCGTCTCCGGATGGGCATGCCGCCACTCGGCCCAGGTGGTGGTGACCACGGAGAAGCGCTCCAGCTCGATCGACTTCTCCGCAAGCGGCCCGGTGAGCGCCTGCCCGCTGAACTGATCGAGCAGCGACTCGGTGCGGGCGTCGTACATCAGTTTGTTCGAGCGCTGGAGCAGCCCCGACGTGCGCAGCTCGAGGGTGCCTACGCCGGCCGGCTGGCGGTCAAGGTAGTAGCCGACGGCTGTCCCGCACAGGGTGCAGTACGGGATCCCGATCCGCCGACCACCGAGCGTGTCATTGGCCAGTTCGTGGACCTCCATGATCCGCCGCGGGTACGCCCTGGCCTGCCCATCGACGACGACGCCGAACACGACATCCTCATCGGGCAGCCACGACCCGTCGTTCGCCGCCAAGGTGGTGGGGTCGACGAGCGCGGCGATGGCGTCTCGGGCCACCCCGCCCCACATCACGTGCCGCCAGTCCAGGGTGGACGCGTCGTCGTCGAAGAAGGGCTCCCAGGCCGGCTCGACGGCGAGGTAGATCTGCCGCTTCCAGTCGAGGTAACCCGGCGGCGCCGGGGTGTCCCAGCGCAGCAGCGCGTCTGCGTAGGCGACCCACGCCACCGTGCTGGGGTCCGTGGGTGCCCGGTAGCCGGTAAGTCTGTCCAGGCCGTCCAGCAGCGGTGGATCCGATTCGAAGTCCAGTTGGAAGCGCAGCAGGTCGACCAGCAACCAGGCCAGCCGCGCATCACCGGATCGGCCCACCTCCTCGACCGCTGCATCGTCGAGGTCCAGCGGTGCCGCAACGAGCCGATCGAGGGCCTGGGACGCCGTTGGCCGCACCGCTCCGGCTGGTACGGCCGGAGCCGTGGGCAGGAGCGCCGGTTCCGATCCGGAAGTGCCGGCCGGTCCGCCGGCGGAGCAGGCGGCTGCACCGAGCAGCACCACGGCAACGACCGCGGCCGATCGGACCCACCGCATCCGTCGATGCTAGGACCGGGCCGGTCCACGCCGACCGGGTTCGAGCTTTCGGTTACCTAACCGGCGCCTCGGTGCTGTGGACGAAGTCGGCGATGAGATCGGCGAGCCGCTCGGGTGCGTCCAACGGGACAAAGGTCCGCGACCCTTCGATCCACTCCAGCCGGGCATCCGGGATGTCGCCGGCCAGCCGCCTGGCGTACCGAGCTCGGAAGAAGGGGTCCTTGACGCCCCACGCCAGCAGCACCGGGCGGTCGAAACTCCGCAACGCGACCGCGGCGCGCATGGTCTCCCGGGTGGTGATGCCGCGCAGGACCTTGCCGACGTCGCGGCGGACGCCGCGGTCGCGCCGGAACGGTGCCGCCCAGCCGTCGTACACCGAGCGGGGGACAGGGGTGGTCGCGAGCAGGCCAACGGCCCGACGGGCCAGGCGCGTTCGCAGGGACCGGGATGCCAGCCACATCGCTCCCGGGATCCGTGGGAGGAGCTGCAGCGGCCGGAAGGCGGGCGGGAGGAAGTTGTTGTAGGCGTCGCAGTTGGTCAGCACGAGCCGCGCCAGCCGTTCCGGGTGGTCGGCCGCGACGAGCTGGCAGATGGCCCCGCCGGTGTCGTTGCCGACCAGGGTGACGCCGGTCAGGTCGAGGGCGGCGAGGAAGTCCGCAACGAGCCGAGCAAGCCCCGCCGGCGAGAGGTCGGCGTCCGGCTGCATCGCCTCGGTATGCGAGCCGAGTGGCAGGTCCGGGACCACTACGCGGAAGTCCTTGGCCAGCAACGATGCCGGCTCTGCCCACAGCGTCCCGTCCACCAGCAGCCCGTGGACAAGCACGACGACGGGGCCGCTGCCGGTGTCGGTGTAGTGGATCGTTCCTTGGGACAACTGCAGCTGTGGCATGCTTCCTCCGGTTCACATACAGTCTGTATCTGACAACGGGCACGCTAACATACCGGCTGTATGTCGACAAGGGATGCCCAAGCCGAGCGGACTCGTCGCGATCTGCTGCGGGTGGCGCGCGAGCTGTTCGTCGAACGTGGTTACGCCCGGGTCGGGACCGAGGAGATCGTGGCGCGCGCCGGCCTGACCCGCGGAGCGCTGTATCACCACTTCCCCGACAAGCAGGCCCTGTTCGCGGCGGTCCACGAACAGCTCGAGCAGGAACTCGTCGCGGGCATCGCCGCGACGATCAGCGAGGTGGCCGATCCGGTCGAGCGGCTCGAAGCGGGTATCCGGTCCTTTCTCGATGCGTGCACGGATCGGCAGTGGACCCGGATAACACTGCTGGACGCGCCCACGGTGCTCGGTTGGGCGACCTGGCGGGAGACCGACCAGCGCTACGGTCTCGGCCTGGTCAGTGCCGCGCTGGCCCAGGCCATGGACAGCGGTGCGCTGATCCGCCAGCCGGTGCGGCCGCTCGCCCACATCATGATCGGCGCGCTCGGGGAGGCAGCCCTGCTCATCGCCAATGCCGAAGATCCGGATGTGGCCCGCGCGGAGGTCGAGCCGATCCTGATGTTGCTCGTGCGTAGCCTGCGATCATGACCGAGCGGGACAGCGGCAGCCGGCACGGCGGTTACCTCGCCTTGGAGGTCCTGCGGGAGTACGGCGTGCAGGAGATGTTCACCCTCTCCGGCGGGCACGTCTTTCCGCTTTACGACGCCGCGCACAACACCGGACTTCCCATCTACGACGTGCGGCACGAGCAGACCGCGGTATTCGCGGCGGAGGGTGTCGCGAAACTGGCTCGGCGGCTCGGGCTTGCTGTGCTCACCGCGGGTCCTGGTGTGACGAACGGCGTGAGCGCGGTGACGACCGCCCACTTCAACGGCTCGCCGGTGCTGGTGCTCGGGGGACGTGCACCGCAGTGGCGCTGGGGGGCCGGCTCACTGCAGGAGATCGACCACGTCCCGATCCTCGCCTCGATCACCAAGCACGCGGCCACGGTCGGCTCTGCGCAGGCGATCCCGGGCGACGTGGCGCGAGCGGCCGAGGCAGCACTGTCCGGGCATCGCGGCCCAGCGTTCCTGGACTTCCCGATTGACGTGATCTTCGCCGAGGCGGACGCCACCGCTCCCGGGCTCGGTGTGCCGGTACGACCCGAACCGGATCCGTCCGATGTGGACAGTGCCGCGAAGCTGGTGGCCGAATCGGAGCGACCGGTCCTGATCGCCGGCTCCGATGTGTACGCCGACGGCGCCTGGTCCGAACTGGCGGCCGCTGCCGAGGCGCTCCGGCTGCCGGTGTTCGCCAACGGCATGGGCCGCGGCTGCCTGCCGGGCGACCACGAGCTGTCCTATAGCCGGGCCCGGCGGGTCGCCACACAGGGCGCCGACCTCGTCGTGGTCATAGGCACGCCGCTGGACTTCCGGCTGTCCTTCGGGGACTTCGGTGAAGCCGCCGTCGTACATGTCGTCGACAGCCACGAGCAGCGGGCCCGGCACGTGCAGGTGGCATGCTCGCCGGCCGGCGACCTGCGGGCGGTATTGGCGGGACTGGCGGCGTACACCGGCAACCGCGCCGACCACGAGGGCTGGCTGACGACGCTGCGCGAGGCGGAGACGGCCGCGCGGGCCAAGGAGGAGGACGCGCTGCGGTCCGCGGCCGCCCCGATTGCGCCGAGCCGGATCTACGGCGAACTGCGCCGGGTACTCAGCCGGGACGCGGTGGTGATCTGCGACGGCGGGGACTTCGTGTCCTACGCCGGCAAGTACCTCGACTCCTACACGCCCGGCTGCTGGCTGGACCCCGGTCCATACGGCTGCCTCGGGACAGGGCAGGGCTACGCCATGGCCGCCCGGCTCACCCGGCCCGACGCACAGGTCTGCGTGCTGCTGGGCGACGGCGCGGCGGGGTTCTCGCTGATGGACGTCGACAGCCTGGTCCGGCACCGGCTGCCGGTGGTCATGGTGGTCGGCAACAACGGGATCTGGGGGCTGGAGAAGCACCCGATGCGGCGGCTCTACGGCTACGACGTCGCCGCGGACCTCCAGCCGGGACTGCGCTACGACGACGTCGTCCATGCACTTGGCGGTGCGGGCGAGACGGTCACCGAGGCGGCCGACCTGCCGGCAGCGTTGATCCGCGCGTTCGACGCCGGTGTTCCGTATCTGGTCAACGTCCTCACCGACCCTGAGGACGTCTACCCCCGCTCGTCCAGCCTCGCCTGACTCATCGGTTCGCGGTGGGTCCGGTGGAAGGCGTCAGCTTTCGCACCCGACGGTGATCTCGCCGGCAGTGCACGTGTCCTGGCCCGCACCGCCATCGAGGTTATCGGTTCCCGGCCCGCCGGCCAGGAAGTCGTCACCGTTCTGGCCGAGAATGGTGTCGGTCCCCGAACCGCCGTACAGTTTGTCTGCCGTCCCCCGGCCCTCCAGCCGATCGGGCCCGCCACGGCCCTCGAGGCGGTTGCCGAGCCCGTCGCCGATCAAGATGTCGCCGAACGTGGTACCCATGACGATCTCGATGCCGGCGACTGTGTCTTCTCCGGTGGCCGTGCCGGAGGCTGTTCCGAGGGTGAGGTCGAGCGTCACTCCGCTCTCCGACCAGTCGAGGGCCAGCGTGTCGATGCCGGCGCCACCGTCGATGACGTCGTCGGTGGCCGGCGGGTCGCAGCAGATGTCCTGGATCAGGTCGTCGCCGTCGCCACCCAGCAGCGTGCCGTAGCCGCCCAGGTCGTCGTTGCCGCCACGGCCGGCGATGTAGTCGAGTCCCGTGTAGCCGTTGAAGATGTTGCCGCGGTCGTCGCCGATCAACCGGTCGTCAAATACCGAGCCGGTGATGTTGTCGATTCCCGTGAGCGTGTCCCGCCCCTGACCCATGGCGATGCCGGACGTCAGGTTGACGGTGACCGGAACGGCCGAGCTCGCGTACCCGACCGTGTTGTCACCGTCTCCGCCGTCCACGACATCGATCCCTGGGCCGGGTTCGAAGTCGTCGCGGCCGGGTCCGCCGACGAGCCGGTCGTCGCCGGACCCGCCGTCGGCCGACGTCTGCACCAGACCCCTGTTCACGAGCACATCGTTGCCCGGCCCGCCGTGGATCAGTGCGACATCGGTGAGACCGCCCTCGCCGACCTCGATCCGGTCGTTGCCCTCGTCGCCGTAGGCGACAAGGCCGCGGGGACTGATGATCTCGTCGTCGCCGCTGCCACCGCAGACGAAGTCACCGCCGATGGCCCCGGAGACGGAGTCGTTCCCACCGAGCCCGACAATGACGTCGAAGCCCGGCGTACCGGTGATCACATCCGGCCCCTCGGTGCCGACGATGGTCGCCGGCCGGAAGCCACACTCAGGCGGCGCGGCTGCCTGCGCAGGCGCAGCAGATCCCAGCCCGATCAGCACGAATGTGGCGCACAGTGTTCCGGTCCGTCGCATAGCGTCTCCTAGCTCCGAGATCATCGGCGCAGCTGTCCTCATCGGGTCCCCGTCGAGGAAATCCGACCCGGGGCCGCCACCCGCCGCAACTCGCAAACAGAGTCTCATGGCCCGCTGGCAGATACCCTCAGCAACCGGCCTGGATCTCAGCGCTCACGCAAGCAACGGGAGGGTTGCAGCCGTGTGGTACGTCGTAGGAGCCGTCGCCATAGCCGCAGGGGACCGGTCATCGGCGGGCCGTAAGCTAACTTCTGGACCGGCGTCGGGCTACCAGCAGCAGATCCAGCGCCGTATCGACGTCATCGTCGGTCGTGACGAAGTCCGCTGCCTGTACGGCGGAGACGTCGGCCAGCAGCGTCGCCGGCCAACGGTCTGCGGTGGTGGTCAGCTGAGCGGCCACCAGGCCGCCGTACCGCGCGTCCAGTTCGTGCAGCCGGGCGCCGTGCTTCAGCCCACGCAGATCGCACAGGTGGAATGTCGGCGGGAGCAGAGCGGTCAGCTCCGATGCCGCCAGTTCGCGGGTGTGAAACGGGTTGAGCGGCGGCGTACCGGGGATCCAGCCGGGGGAGAACGTGAGCCGATTCGGGGTCGACAGGATCAGCGTGCCGCCCGACCGCAGCACCCGGGCGCACTCGGCCAGGAAGCGTGGCTGGTCCCACAGGTGCTCGATCACCTGCAGCCCCACGACGACGTCCACGCTCGCGGTGGCGACGGGCAGGGCGACCAGATTGGCTCGGATGACGCACAGCTGCCGGTAGCGGCGGGCCGCGTGGGACGCGGCGAGCAGGTCATAGTCCATGGCGAGCACGGCCCGGGCAACGCCCGCGACGAGCGCTGCGCCGTACCCCTCGCCGCAGCCGGCCTCCACGACCCGGGCACCGCGGCAGTAGGGCAGGGCGAGCCGGTAGGCCGCCTCGTGCCGACGAAGCCAGTAGTTCTCCGCCGCGATTCCGGGGACCGTCCGTTCTCCGGTCAGCGGCAGACTGCCCGGCAGAACTCTCAGAACTCGCCTCCTGAGCGTCAGGCGGTCAACCTAGTCGAGACGATGACCTGGGCCAAGACCTGAGACGCCGCAACCGGTCTGCGGGTGGCATACCGCCAGCGGGTAACGTTCCTGCTCGGCAGCCCACCATACGGGCGGCCCGTCGTACCCCTCTAGGAGGTCTCCGCCACCGATGAACATCGTCGTCCTCGTCAAGCAGGTCCCGGACTCCGGCAGCGAGCGAACGCTGCGCGCCGAGGACAACACGATCGACCGGCAGTCGGTCGACAACGTGATCAACGAGATGGACGAGTACGCCATCGAGGAGGCGCTCAAGCTGACCGAGTCCGAGGGCGGCGAGGTGACCATCCTGACGATGGGCCCGGAAAAGGCCGCGGACACGATTCGTAAGTCGTTGTCCATGGGCGCGCACAGGGCGGTGCACATCAGTGACCCCGCACTGCACGGCTCCTGCGCGATCCAGACCTCCGCGGTGCTCGCCAAGGCGTTGGGAACGCTGGAGTGGGACCTGGTGATCTGCGGCGCGGAATCAACCGACGGCCAGGTTGCGGTGATGCCCGCGATGTTGTCCGAGCGGCTCGGCGTACCGCATCTCACGGGTGCCCGCAAGCTCACGGTCGACGGGCCGAAGTTGACCGTGGAGCGGCAGACCGACGGCGGCTACTGGGTTCTCGAAGCGCAGACGCCGGCGATCGTGAGCGTGTGGGACACGATCAACGAGCCGCGCTATCCGTCGTTCAAGGGAATCATGGCGGCGAAGTCGAAGCCGGTGCAGACGCTGACCCTGTCCGACCTCGGCGTCGAGGCGAACGAAGTCGGCCTAAACAACGCCACCAGTCAGGTCCTGGAGTTCGCCAACCGCCCGCCGAAACAAGCTGGCCAAGTCGTCAGGGACGAGGGAGACGGCGCGGTCAAGCTCGCCGAGTTCCTTGCTGTCCAGAAGTTCATCTAAGCGATCTGACGCCCCCGGCGGGGCGCTGAAGGAGACGGCATGGCAGAGGTACTCGTTCTGATCGAGCATGCCGACGGGGCGGTGAAGAAGGTGTCGCTGGAGCAGCTGACCGCCGCTCGCGTTTTGGGCGAACCGTCCGCGGTGGTCTGCGGTGCGACCGGCAGCGCCTCGGAGATCAAGGACAGGCTCGCTGAATACGGTGCGGCCAAGGTGTACGTCGCGGAGTCCGACGACTTCGACTCCTACCTGGTAGCCCCCAAGGCGGAGGTTCTCGCCCATCTGGTCTCGGAGAAGTCGCCCGCGGCGGTGCTGCTGCCCTCCACTAACGAGGGCAAGGAGATCGCCGGCCGGCTGGCAGTCAAGATCGGCAGCGGTCTGCTCACCGACGTGACGGAGGTCGACACCGAAGGCACCGCCACCCAGGTCGTCTTCGCCGGCGCCGTGGTCGTCAAGTCCAGGGTCAACACCGGGACGCCGATCTACACCCTGCGGCCGAACTCGCTCGCCCCTGAGCCGGCCGCGGGCGCGGCCGAGGAGGAGGTCGTCGACCTGACCATCTCCGACGCCGCCAAGACGACCAGGGTCGTCGAGCGCGTCGTTGAGGCGCGGACGAGCCGGCCCGAATTGACCGAGGCCGCGATCGTTGTTTCCGGGGGACGCGGCGTCGGGAGCGCGGAGAACTTCTCGATCATCGAGGAACTCGCCGACGCCCTCGGCGGCGCGGTCGGCGCATCCCGCGCGGCAACCGATTCGGGCTTCTATCCGCACCAGTTCCAGGTCGGGCAGACCGGCAAGACCGTCTCGCCGCAGCTGTACCTCGCTGCCGGAATCTCCGGCGCGATCCAGCACCGGGCCGGCATGCAGACGTCCAAGACGATCGTCGTCATCAACAAGGACGCCGAGGCGCCGATCTTCGAACTCGCCGACTTCGGCGTCGTGGGGGACCTGAACAAGGTGGTCCCCGCGCTTACCGAGGAAGTCGCCAAGCGCAAGGGCTAACCCCTCCCGAGTGGAAGAGGCCCCCTCGGCATTGTTAGGTACGCTAACGATGTGAGCACGCCGGCGTCTGCGTTCGACCGGCAGTGGCGCAACACCACCCTCGGCCTCGTCATCGTGATGAGCCTGATCGCGTTCGAGGCGATGGCGGTCGCGACGGCACTGCCCACGACCGTCGCCGAGCTCGACGGGCTGGCCTACTACGGCTGGCCGTTCACCGCCTTCCTCATCGCGAACATCCTCGGCATGGTGACCGCCGGCGCGCTCGGCGACCGGCTCGGCCCGCGGCTGCCGCTCCTGGGCGGCATCGCCATCTTCACCGCCGGCCTGGTGCTGGCCGGTCTCGCTACGAGCATGGTGGTGTTCGTCCTGGGTCGGAGCGTCCAGGGTCTGGGCAGCGGCTTCGTCATCGTCGCCGTGTACGTCGTCCTGGGAGTGGTCTATCCCGACCGCGCTCGACCGCGGGTGTTCGCCGCCCTCTCCGCCGCCTGGGTCGTCCCGGCTCTGCTCGGCCCACCGGTCGCCGGTGCCATCACCGAGCACCTGACGTGGCGGCTGGTGTTCCTCGGGCTGCCGCCATTCATAGCCGTGGGCCTGCTCCTGCTCCGTCCGGCCTTGGCGGCGTTGCCCGCGGCAGCACCCGAGACCACCCTGAGCCAGTCGGCGGCGGCCCGCACGTTCGCCGCGCTCGGTGCCGGATCGGGAATCGCGCTCCTCTTGTACGCCGGACAGCGCTACGCGGGTCAGGGAACAGATCTGCTCGGCGGCGCCGCACTGCTGGCCGGTGCCGTGCTGCTGGCGGTGTCCGTCCGCCGGCTGCTGCCTCCCGGGACCGTCGCCGTACGAAGGGGGCTGCCGGCGGTCATCGCGTTCCGGGGCATGCTCGCCGGGGCCTTTTTCGCCGTCGACGCGCTCTTGCCGTTGACTCTCACGGCGGTGCACGGCTACAGCCCGACGGCAGCCGGTATCCCCCTGATGGCTGGTGCGGTCGGCTGGTCGACCGGGTCCTGGCTGCAGGGCCGCAGTCCCGACGTCCCC
Source organism: Geodermatophilaceae bacterium (assembly GCA_013812145.1). Lineage (GTDB taxonomy): Bacteria > Actinomycetota > Actinomycetes > Mycobacteriales > Geodermatophilaceae > JACCTY01. Next base: position 11,535 of record JACCTY010000024.1, read on the forward strand.
CGCTATCTCCTCCTGCGGGCCGGGTTCGCCCTCGTGGCCCTGTCGTGCACGGCGATGGTGCTGATCGTGCTGCCGGTCGGGATGGGGTGGACGGCGTACCCGATCTGGTTCGTGGCCGGGCTCGGGATGGGGCTGGCCATGCCCAGCGTCGGCGTCCTGCTGCTGGAGCTGTCGCCGCCGGAACAGCGCGGTGCGAACTCAGCGGCCATGCAGATCTCCGACGTCATCGCGGCGGCGCTGTGCATCGGCTTCGGCGGCGTCCTGGTCGCGGCGTCCGAGAACGGCCTGCTGCCGCTGCCGATCGCGGTGGGCACGGTGGACCTGGCGATGGCGCTGATCGCCTTCGCCGGCGTACTCCTGGCCTACCGGGTTCGCACCGAGGTAGGGGCTCAGCAGGTCCCTGCCTAGGCTGCCGGGATGGCTGTCTCATTGCCCGGGATCGTCCTGACCGACCAGTGGCTCGACGTACCGCTGGACCATGCCGCTCCTGACGGCGAGCAGATCACCGTCTATGCCCGCGAGGCGCGCAGTCCCGATCACGAGAACCTCCCGTGGCTGCTGTTCCTGCAGGGCGGTCCCGGCGGGAAGTCGCCCCGCCCGGACGGCCCGGACGCCTGGCTGCGCCGCGCGTTGCGTGATTTCCGGGTGCTGCTGCTCGACCAGCGCGGCACCGGGCGGTCCACGCCGGTCACCGCCCGCTCGCTGGCCGCCCGTGGGGACGCGGCCGCACAGGCGGACTACCTGGCGCTGTTCCGGGCGGACTCGATAGTCCGTGACGCCGAACTGCTCCGTGCTGCGGTGGGCGGTGGCACGCCGTGGAGCACGCTCGGGCAGAGTTACGGCGGCTTCTGCACGCTCACGTACCTGTCCCTCGCGCCCGAGGGTTTGCGGGAGTGCTTCGTGACCGGCGGCCTGGCCGGCCTCGAGGCCAGCGCCGAGGACGTCTACCGCCGGACCTATCCGCGGGTCGTGCGAAAGAACGACGCGTTCTACGCGCGGTACCCCGGCGACGAAGCGGTGGTACGCGGCATCGTCGACCTCCTCACCGAGTCCGAGGTCCGCCTGCCGGCGGGTGACCGGCTGACCATCGAACGGCTACAGGCGTTGGGGATGGCGTTCGGCGCGTCCGGGGGCTACGAGCGCGTCCACTACCTGCTCGAGGAGGCGTGGGACTCCGGCGAGGTCCTGTCGCCGACGTTCCTCGCCGGAGTGCAGGAGCACACGTCGTTCGCAATCAGCCCCCTGTACGCCGTACTGCACGAGGCCTGCTACGCCCAGGGTTCGGCGACGCGGTGGGCAGCCCAACGGGTGCGCGACGAATTGCCCGCTTTCGACGCCGCCGGCGGCGGCCGGGTGCTGTTCACCGGCGAGATGGTCTATCCCTGGATGTTCCGGCAGGAGCAGGCGCTGGAGCCGTTCGCGGCGGCGGCGGACCTGCTGGCGGAGCGGTCGGGGTGGCCGGACCTGTACGACGTCGACCGGCTGGCCAGCAACGCCGTACCGGTGACGGCAGCGGTCTACCACGACGACATGTACGTCGACGCCGAGCTCTCCCTGGACACCGCCACCCGGGTCGGCTCGGTCCGAACCTGGGTGACGAACGAGTTCGAGCACAACGGGCTGCGCGCGGACGGGGACCGGGTGCTCGGCCGGCTGATCGACATGGCCCGCGGCCGGGCCTAGCGGCATGCCGTCACTGGGTCCGCCGACGGTGCGGGTTCGCGAGTCCTTCCTGGCCGCCATGCGGGAGTTCCAAGCCGAGGGCCGCGGCGTCCCGTCCGACAACACGCGCATCGGAGCTCAGCTTCGCGAGCGGCCGCAGTGGAACACCGGATGCGGCTTCGCGGAGTACGTCGACGAGCTGCTCGCGCAGCCACGGGAAGGCACGCCCCGTCCGGAGGGCTGGGTCCCGTGGACGACACTCTGGTATGTCGAGGGCGAGGAGTACCTCGGCGGGCTGGCGATCCGGCACCGGCTCACCCCGCACCTGCTGGAGTACGGCGGGCATGTTGGCTATGACGTACGGCGATCGGCCCGCCGCCGCGGCCACGCGACCGCGATGCTGCGGCAGGCGCTGCCGGTGGCTCGCGGACTGGGCCTCGAACGGATCCTCCTGACGTGCGACGTGGGCAACATCGCCTCGCGTCGGGTGATCGAGGTCAACGGCGGCGTACTGGAGGACCAGTGCGGCGTGAAGCTGCGCTACTGGATCCCGACGCCTGGCTGACTGCCACATCCCGAAGAGCGGGGCGGGATAGCTGAGTTATTGCAGCGGGAACGGGGACTGCAGCCACCACGGCGCGTCCACGACGCGGACCTCCGCTACCCACTTCACCCACCAGAAGCCGCGCCGGCCCGGCGCCACGAGCCGCACCGGCGCCCCGTGCCCGGCCGACAAGGGCGTGCCGCCGGCACGGGTCGCCAACAGCAGGTCGCGGGTGGCCGAGGCCGGAAAGCGGCGCCGGTATCCGGTCACCGACACCACGTCGATGCTGGCGTCGGCAGGCAGCGTCCCGAGCAGCCGATCCAGCCGGGTTCCCGACCAGACCTGCTCGGCGTACCACCCGCCCGTGCAGTCGAGGATGGCGGTCACGTCGTCGGTTCCGTCGAGTTCGGCGAGGCCCAGCTCCTGGTCGCGGATCCGGACGCGGTCGCCTGCGTCCAGGACAGGAACGGAGTCGCTGAGCCATTGGGTCACCGGCATCAGCTCCGGCGTACCGGAACCGACCTCACCCGATCCGGTTGCCCGCCGTCGCGCACCCGGCAGTCCGAGCAACGCCGAGCCGCCCTCCACTGCGGCGTACACCGCCAGACCTGCGGCGCCGAGCCCGGCGGTTCGTAGGAGCACCCGACGGGACAGGTCGGCTGGGCGTGGTCGCTGCGGGTGGGCGATGACGTGAGCCAGCAGGAACGGGATCAGCGACAGGGCGGTGCCCACGTGGATCTGCAGTGCGGTGATCGGCCCGTAGACCCGGTAGCCCGCCAGCGTGTGCAACAGCCCGGAGGCCACACACAGCACAACCAACACACCGAGCGCCGTGCCGGCGACGCGCCCGGGGCGATGAGTGCGCCGACGTTGTGCGCGCCTGACGATGACGGACTTCCAGGGGATCAGTACGAGCAGGCCCACGCCGAGCGCGCCGTGCGTCACCGCGACCACCGTTGCTGCCGGCAAGGTCCCGATCGCGAACGCGGCCGCGCCGGTCGCCAGCGACAGCACGAGCAGGCTCAGCAGTGCGACGTTGGTACGCCGTCCCGCCCGCCGCCCGCCGCTCATCCATTCAGTCTGCGCTCAGCTGCCAAGGCACCCGAGTACGTCTAACATCTACCTAGTACGTCAGCCAACGAGTCTATGCTGTCCAACATGTCTGTCATCAGGGTTACGGTCCGGGATCTGCTGCACAACTCGCGAACGGTGCTCGCGCAGGTGCAGGCGGGCCAACGGATCGAACTCACCCGCCGGGGACGAGTCGTGGCGGTGTTGACCGCTCCCGAGCCAGCCGAGCTGGCGATGGACGAGTTGGTCGAGACGGGTCACCTGCGGCCCGGCTGGCGGGACCGTCAGGCGCGCCTTCGTCAGACGCTGCACGGGTTGCCGGCGCGGACGGAGCCACCCGGCCGCGCAACGAGCACTGCCGCGTTGCTGGCGGACCGGTACGACGAGCAGTGATCTACCTCGACTCCTCCGCGATTCTCAAACTCATCGTCCCGGAGCCGGAGTCCGCGGCACTGTTCGGCTTCCTGGCCGGTCAGGTGCGCATCCCGCTGGTCAGTTCCGAGCTCGCGACCGTGGAAGTGCATCGTGCCCTGACTCGGATGGGGAAGGCGCCAGACGACGAACAGCACACCCTGGCTGATTCGGTGCTCGCCGACATCGACCAGCTCCCGCTCGCCCCCGTCATCAGGACCGCCGCGCTGCTTCCGGGCAGGCTGCGCAGCCTGGACGCCCTGCACTTGGCGACGGCCCAGCAGCTGCCATCGGTGACCTCCGTGGTCAGCTATGACCAGCGATTGGCGGAGCATGTCGTGGCAGCCGGCCTTCGGGTGGACGCACCCGCATCATTCGTGGATGAACCCGAGTGACACCGACCAGCGCCACGTGTCGGGCGATGAGTCAGCAGCCGTCAGCGCGGCGGGGGCGGGGGAACGGGAGCCGGGGGGCGCTCGGCAAACGCGAGCCAGACGTAGCACAGCCCGGTGAGGAACAGCACGCCGGTGACGATCCCACCGAGCTGCAGCGGCGACAGCGCGAACATGGCGGGTGGCACAAAGGCGGTCAGTAGCAGCAGCGCGTACAACACCGGGTCCAGACCGCGCAGCGTGCGTTCGAACCCGCCGGTCGGCCCGTGGGGCGCCACGATGAAGCCGACGGATTCGACGACGCCGATGGACGCCCCGATGACGAAGGTGGTGCGCCAGACCAGTCCGCCGTCGACCGGCGTACTGAGCAGGGAGCCGAGCCCCAGCATCCCCGGAAGGAAGAAGTGCAGCGCGATGTGCAGCGTGGAACGGTGCCGATGCGGATCGGTTCGCCAGTCGCCGTGCCCGAATTGCATGACGGCGAACCACAGCCCGAGCAGCGTGAAACTGATCCCGGTCAACGTCTGATAGAACGTGGTCGCAGACCCCATGGCGCGCCAGCGTCCTGCCGCAACGCCGGTGCCGCCAACTAGCGCCGTGCCCGCAGTGTTTGCACTCGCACGGGACTACCCTCGGACACGTGAAATCGGTGTACCTGGACCACGCGGCGACCACACCCATGCTTCCCGCCGCTATCCAGGCGATGGCCGAGCAGTTCGCCCGCGTCGGCAATCCCTCGTCGCTGCACGCGGCCGGGCGGGAGTCGCGGCGCGTCGTGGAGGAGTCGCGGGAGACGATCGCCGCTGCGGTGGGTGCCGGCCCGAATGAAGTCATCTTCACCGGCGGTGGTACCGAGAGCGACAACCTTGCCGTCAAGGGCATCTACTGGTCCCGCCGGGACGCCGATCTCCGGCGCCGTCGGATCATCGCCAGCGCGGTCGAACATCATGCCGTACTGGATTGCCTGGAGTGGCTGGGCAAGCACGAGGACGCGGACGTCACGTGTCTACCCGTTGACGCGCTCGGGCGCATCCACCCCGCGGAGCTCCGAGCGGCCATCGAGGAGGCACCCGAAGACGTTGCGCTCGTGTCGGTCATGTGGGCGAACAACGAGGTCGGCACGGTGCAGCCGATCCGAGAACTCGCCGCGGTTGCGCACGAATACGACATCCCGTTCCACACCGACGCCGTCCAGGCGGTCGGCGTGCTGCCGGTCGACTTCACCGCCAGCGGGGTGGACGCACTGACGCTGACCGGGCACAAGCTCGGCGGACCGGTGGGCGCCGGCGTGCTGCTGCTCGGTCGCGATGTCGCCTGTACGCCGGTGCTGCACGGCGGCGGGCAGGAGCGCGACGTCCGCTCCGGCACCCTCGACACACCGGCCATCGCCGGCCTGGCGGTCGCAGTCGCGGGCGCCGTCGGTGACCGGTCCGCGCGGTCGGCGCGGCTCGCGGGGTTGCGCGACGGTCTGGTCCGCGGCGTCGTGCAGCGGGTTCCCGACGCCGTCCTGAACGGCGATCCGGGCGATCAGTACCTGGACGGCGGACCGACTCGGTTGCCGGGCAACGCCCACCTGTCCTTCCCAGGCTGCGAGGGCGACGCCCTCCTCATGCTCCTGGACGCCCGCGGCGTGGAGTGCTCCACCGGTTCGGCCTGCAGCGCCGGCGTCTCGCAGCCGAGCCACGTGCTGCTGGCGATGGGCGCGTCGGTCGACCGGGCCCGTGGATCGCTGCGGTTCGCCCTCGGCCACCCGTCCACCGACGCCGATGTCGCCCACCTGCTCGATGTCATCGCCCCGGTGGTCGATCGGGCGCGCCGCGCCGGAATGGCCGGCACCCGTCGTGAGTCCGTCTCCGTCCGGGAGCACACAACAGGCGCGGACCGGTCGGAGGCGGGCGGGCCAGCACGGTGAGGCTGCTCGCCGCCATGTCCGGCGGAGTGGATAGCGCCGTCGCCGCCGCCCGCGCCGTAGACGCCGGGCACGAGGTCACCGGCGTACACCTCGCACTGTCCCCGGCCCCGGCGTCCCTGCGGCAAGGGGCCCGCGGCTGCTGCACCCTGGAGGACGCTCGGGATGCCCGCCGTGCCGCCGACGTACTCGGCATCCCGTTCTACGTCTGGGACTTTCACGAGCGGTTCGCCGATGATGTCGTCGACGACTTCGTGTCCGAATACGCCGCCGGGCGTACGCCGAACCCGTGCCTGCGGTGCAACGAGAAGATCAAGTTCGCTGCCGTACTGGACCGCGCCGTCGCGCTCGGTTTCGACGCGGTCGTCACCGGTCACCACGCGCGGCTGTCCGACGGCGTACTGCGGCGGTCGGTGGATTCCGGCAAGGACCAGTCCTACGTACTGGCCGTCCTCACTCCCGAGCAGCTCGCCCTCGCCGTCTTCCCGCTCGGCGAGTCGACAAAGGCCGACGTACGCCGGGAAGCCTCCACTCGCGGCCTCGCGGTCGCCGACAAGCCGGACAGCCACGACGTCTGCTTCATCGCTGACGGGGACACACGGGGCTTCCTCGCCCGGCGGCTCGGCGAGCGCCCGGGTGACCTGGTCGACGCCGAGTCCGGTGCCGTGGTCGGGCGGCACGGTGGCGCGTTCGGCTTCACGGTGGGCCAGCGTCGCGGCCTTCGGATCGGCCACCCGGCAGTGGACGGCAAGCCGCGCTACGTGCTGTCGATCAGCCCGGCAACCAGCATCGTGACGGTCGGACCGGCGCCGATGCTGGACGTGACTGCCGTCCACGCCGGACCGCCGGTCTGGACCAACGGCGCACCGGTGCTCCCGTTCGAGGGCACCGCGCAGCTGCGCGCGCACGGAGCGGTGTCCGGTGCTCGCGCCCATCTTGTTCGCGGCCGGCTCGTCGTCGAGCTGCAGGAGGCCCAGCGCGGGATCGCGCCCGGCCAGGCCGTCGTGCTGTACGCAGGCGACCGCGTCGTCGGCTCGGCCACCATCGAGAGCACCGGCTGAGCCGCTCCCGGTGACGTCCGTGAGTTGGTCGCCATAGCGCTCACATCTACGGACGTAAGGAGGGAGTACGCCGAACCACGGGGCGGCTGCGTAGCGGTGGCCCGGCGTGATCGGCTAGGTTCTCGACGCTACCCACACCGTCGCTGGAGTTCGCATGTCTCGTCGTCCCCACTCGCTCTCATCGCCGTGACCGGTCTGCTCGTCGCGGTGCCGCTGACCCCGGCGGCCGCCGCGCCGGGTGACATCGACGTACAGCTGCTGGCGGTCAACGACTTCCACGGCCGGATCGAAGTGCAGACCGGCGGTGACGGCGAACTCGTCACGGACCCGGGCCCGGACGGCGTCTACGGCACCGACGACGACATCGTGGAGCTTGTCGGCGGTGCGGCCAACCTCGCGGTCACGCTCGACCAGCAGGCCGCCGACTTCGGCGGGGAGAACTCTTTCTTCGTCGGCGCGGGCGACCTGATCAGCGCCTCGACCTTCACCTCCAGCGTCTTCCTCGACGAGCCCACCATCGAGGTGCTCAACGCCCTCGGGATGGACTACTCGTCGGTGGGTAACCATGAGTTCGACCGCGGCACCGACGAGCTGCTGCGGATCGACGGCGGCGGCTGTGTCGGCCAGCAGGACGTCGACAGCTGCTTCACCGACAGCACCGGTGACACCACCTTCGACGGGGCGGACTTCCCGTACCTCGCCGCCAACGTCGTCTACAACGACCAGGGCACGGATCCGGGCGAGCCGATCCTGCCGCCGTACCAGCTGCTCGACGTCGGCGAGGGCCAGCGGATGGCGCTGATCGGCGTTGTCACCCAGACCACGCCCACCATCGTCAGCCCGACCGGTGTCGAGACCGTCGACTTCCTCGACGAGGCGGAGACGATCAACTCCTACGCCGCGGAGCTGACCGACCCGGCGTTCCCGGGCGGCCCGGTGAATGCGATCGCCGTGCTGATCCACGAGGGTGGCACCGCGGTGGGTCCGAACGCCGGCGATTTCAACGCGTGCGACAACCTCGAGGGCCCGATCGTCGACATCAACGCCGGCCTCGCGACCGGGGACGTCGACCTGATCGTCAGTGCGCACACCCACCAGGCGTACAACTGCCGCCTGCCGCGAACGGGCGAACCAGTCGGCGCGGGCACCCGGCTGGTCACCCAGGGCGGCTTCTACGGCAAGCTCGTCTCCGACGTCCGGCTGCAGATCAGCCCGACCACGGGCGAGATCGACCCCGAGACGATGGTCGCCGTCAACGTCCCGGTACTGCAGGGTGCCGGCGACCCGGACGTCGCCGCGATCGTGCAGTACTGGACCGACCGGGCCGCCGAGCAGGGGCAGCTCTCCGTCGGGTCGCAGTCCGAGGACATCGACCGGGCCTACCTCGCCGGGGTGGCGGTCCGCGACTCCGAGTCCTCGCTCGGGAGCCTGATCGCTGACGCGCAGCTCGCCTCCGTCCAGAGCGAGGACTTCAACGACCCGGTGATCGCGTTCATGAACCCCGGCGGTATTCGAGCGGACCTGAACTGCCTGTCCAGCGGTGAGGGGGACCCCGACGGCAACGTCACGTTCAGCGAGGTCTTCACGGTCCAGCCGTTCGGCAACACCGTGAACACGCTGCGACTCACTGGCGCGGACATTGACCAGGTGCTGGAGGAGCAGTTCCCGAACAACCCGAACACCCCGCCCGACGACGAGATCCGTACGACGCTGCTGCTGCTGTCGGTGTCGGAAGGGTTCACATACGAGTTCGACCCGAACGCGACCTGGGGCGACGCGGTGGACGCCGACTCGATCATGCTGGACGGCGAGGTCATCGACCCTGAGGGCGAGTACGTCGTCGCGGTGAACTCGTTCCTGGCCGGGGGCGGTGACAGCTTCTACGGCTTCACCAACGGCACCGACCCGGTGACCGGACCGGTGGATGTGGACGCCTTTGCCGACTACATCGGCGCGAACTCGCCGGTCTCGGCTCCGCCGCTGGGCCGCTCGGTCTCCCTCGACCCGAGCCGTCCGCTGGACGACGACGGCTCAGGCACCGGCCCGTGCTCGCCCGCGACCCCGACTCCGACTCCGACTCAGACCCCGCCACCGACAAGCGGGCCGGCTCCGACGACCACCCAGCCGCCGGGCGGCGGCCTGCCGATCACCGGTGCTCCGATCATCCCGCTGGCTGTCTTCGGTGGTGCCCTGGTTCTCGCCGGTGCAGCCGCAGCATTCGGCGTACGGCGGCGCCAGCATTTATCGCTGAGATGTCGTGGTGAGTGAGCGCCGGTCGCTGCCGACCGGGGTGGCCACCGGGATCGGTTCGCTGCCGGGTGTCGATCCGGCCGAGGCGGTCGGCCTGGTCTTCGGTGAGTTGCCGGACTTCCCGCACCTGCCGGAGCTGCCAGGCCGCGGACCGGGGGCAGACCTGCTCGGCCGATCCGCGGCGCTGCTGATCGACCTGTCGGTCGACCTGCAACCGTCGGGCTGGCGGATGGTGCCGCGGCCGGGCCGGGACCTTCGTCGGGCCAAAGACTTCCTGGCTCGTGACCTGGATGCCCTGCAGGCACATGCCTCGGCGTACGACGGGCCGGTCAAAATCCAGGCCGGAGGGCCCTGGACGCTGGCGGCCGGAGTCGAGCTGCACCGGGGCGACAAGGTGCTCGCCGACCCGGGCGCCGTGCACGACCTGGGTCAGTCGCTGGCGGAGGGTTTGCGAACCCACCTCACTGACCTGCGGTCCCGGTTGCCGCTGGCGCAGCTGATCGTGCAGCTCGACGAGCCGTCGCTGCCCGACGTACTGGCCGCCCGGGTACCGACCGCGAGCGGATACGGAACGCTCCGCTCGATCTCGCTCCAGACCGCGGCGGAGCTGCTGCGCCTCGTGCTCGCCGCGCTCGGGGACATCCCCGTCGTCGCGCACTGCTGCGCCGAGGACCCGCCGCTGTCGCTGTTCAGCGACCTCGGCGTGGCCGGGCTGTCCCTCGATCTCGGGCGGCTGGGAACGCGGTTCGACGACGACCTCGGCATCGCGGTCGAGGCCGGTCAGCTGCTGCTGCTCGGCTTCGTACCGGCGTTGGACGGGCCGCTGCCGGACCCGGCGCCGATCGCTGTCCGCGAGTTGTGGGGGCGACTCGGCTTCCCGCTCGAGCAGCTCGTCGAGACGGTAGTCGTCACGCCGACGTGCGGGCTGGCCGGTGCCTCGCCGCCGTACGCCCGGGCCGCCATGGCGCAGGCTCGGGCGATTGCGAGCAACCTGCTCGACTGAACCGGTGCGGCGCTCTCCCTCCGCGGGGGGAGTCCGACCGGGCGCCGGCAGCGTCGAGGAGCGGCCGGAGATCGGCTGGCTGTTCGGCGTGGGCAACGACCTCGGTTCCACGGGGGCGTGGGCGTTCCTCGTGGCGTCGGCCGCGACCGCGCTCCTGTTGCTCCGCCGAAGCGGCCGCCGGTCGCTGCCTGGTGCGGTCCTGCTGGTGGGGCGAGCATTCCGTTCCTCGAATCGCATATCTACTGGCCGCTCGGTGGCGTGGCGATGCTCGCGATGCCCGCCGGTTTCGGGTGGCTAGCGTTCGTCAACGCCGCGGGCGCACGCGCTCACCCCATCGCTGTCGGTGCCTCCCGATAGCGTTGCGGCGTGTCCAGAACCGACATCAACGAGGTTCCTGTCGCCGTCCGCGCGCGGCACACCGAGCTGTCCCAGGAGCTCGACGAGCATTCCTTTCGGTACCACGTCACCGACGCGCCGACGATCAGCGATGCGGACTACGACGCCATGCTCCGGTCGCTGCAGGCGATCGAGGACGAGCACCCGTCGTTGATGACGCCGGACTCGCCGACCCAGCGGGTCGGCGGCGGCTTTGCGACGACGTTCGCACCGGTCGAGCACTTGGAGCGGATGCAGAGCCTGGACAACGTCTTCACCGATGAGGGGCTCGACGCCTGGAACGCCCGGATCGAGCGGGAGGGCGCCGGTGCGGTCCAGTACCTGTGCGAGCTCAAGATCGACGGGTTGGCGGTCTCACTGGTCTACCGCGACGGTCGGCTCGAGACCGCCGCCACCCGTGGGGACGGGCGAGTCGGGGAGGACGTGACCCCCAACATCCGCACCCTCGCCGACGTTCCGCAACGGCTGACCGGCCGCGACCTGCCGGAACTGCTGGAGGTCCGCGGCGAGGTGTTCTTCCCGGTCGAGGCGTTCGGCGATCTCAACGCCTCGCTGGTCGAGGCCGGCAAGGCGCCGTTCGCCAATCCGCGCAACGCCGCCGCCGGGTCGCTGCGGCAGAAAGATCCCAAGGTCACCGCGACCCGGCGGCTCCGGATGGTGGTGCACGGGTTCGGCGCCCGGCGCGGCTTCGATCCGATCGCTCAGTCCGCGGCGTACGAGGCGATGGCCACGTGGGGACTCCCGACCAGCAGCCGGTGCGCCGTCAAGGACGACCTGGCCGGTGTCCGCGAGTTCATCGCCTACTTCGGCGAGCACCGGCACTCCGTCGAACATGAGATCGACGGCGTGGTGGTGAAGGTGGACCGGCTCGCCCAGCAGCGGCGGCTCGGTTCGACCAGCCGGGCGCCGCGATGGGCGATCGCCTACAAGTACCCGCCGGAGGAGGTCAACACCAAGCTGCTCGACATCCGGGTCAACGTCGGGCGGACCGGTCGGGTGACGCCGTACGGTGTGATGGAGCCGGTCAAGGTCAGCGGGTCCACGGTGTCGCAGGCCACCTTGCACAACGCGGCGGAGGTCCTCCGCAAGGGCGTGCTCATCGGCGACACGGTGGTGCTGCGCAAGGCGGGGGACGTCATCCCGGAGATCGTCGGCCCGGTCGTGGCCCTGCGCGAGGGCACCGAGCGGGCGTTCGAGATGCCGGCCAGCTGCCCGTCCTGTGGCACCGCGCTGGCGCCGGAACGCGAGGAGGACGCGGACATCCGCTGCCCCAATGCGCGCTCGTGCCCTGCCCAACTGCGCGAACGGTTGTCCCATGTCGCCGGGCGTGGCGCCTTCGACATCGAGGTCATGGGCTACGAGGCGGCCGACGCCCTGCTGCAATGCGGACTCGTGGCAGATGAAGGCGACCTGTTCCACCTGAGCGCCGAGCGGCTGTCCACCTGCCCGTTCTTCACGCGCAAGGACGGCGAGCTGTCCACGAACGCCACCAAGCTGCTCCAGAACATCGAGACGGTGAAGAGTCGTCCACTGTGGAGAGTGCTCGTCGCCCTGTCCATCCGGCACGTGGGCCCGACCGCAGCGCAGGCGCTTGCTCGCGAGCTCCGCTCGATGGATCGGATCGTCGGCTCCTCCGAGGAGGAGTTGGCGGCCGTCGAGGGCGTCGGACCCACGATCGCGCGCGCGCTCGGCGAGTGGTTCGCCGTGCCCTGGCATCGCGCGGTCGTGGACAAGTGGCGCGCGGCCGGGGTAGGGCTCGAGGAGGACACCGCTGAGGACGGACCGCGGCCGCTTGCGGGCCTGACGGTCGTCATCACCGGCTCGCTTCGGGACTACAGCCGCGACTCGGCGACCGAGGCGGTGCAGAACCGCGGCGGCAAGGTCAGCGGTTCGGTGTCGAAGAAGACGTCGTTCCTCGTCGCGGGGGAGAACCCGGCGTCCAAGTACGACAAGGCGGCCGCGCTCGGCGTTCCGATCCTCGACGACGCCGGCTTCGACGTCCTGCTGGCCGACGGCGTCGACGCGGCCGCCGCGGTGGCGCGCACTCCGGAGGGCTGACCGCAACGGCCCGGGAACCGGATCGGCGCTCTGTCGCGTATCCCTGGCGAGTTCGTGGGGAGGTGACTTGCGTCGCGCGCTCAAGGCTGGCAAGGATCACGGGGAGATCAGGGGTGCCCGTGACCGGACGTGTCGACCAAGAGGTGGTGCGGCGCTTTGCCGCGGGCGACGACGCCGCGTTCAGTGAGATCTATCGCGCCTACTCCGGCCCGATGTTCTCCATCGCGCTGCGAACTCTGGGCCGCCACGACACCGCGGCTGACGCCGTACAGCAGGCGTTCGTGCTGGCCTGGAAGGCGTCGGCATCGTTCGCACCAGAGGCCGACGTGGCGCCCTGGCTGTTCACGATCACCCGGCGTACGGCGATCGACCTGTGGCGCCGGGAGCGGCGAGACGTCCTCACCGACGACGACACGCTGGTCGACGAGTCGACTCCCGGACCGTCGCTGGAGTCGGCCTGGGAGGCGTCGGAGGTCCGATGTCCGTGGAGGCGCTTCCCGAAGAGGAGCGTGCGGTCGTTCGGCTGCACTACGACGACGGTCTGACGCAGACTGAGACGGCGAGCCGGCTCGGTGTACCGGTGGGAACCGTGAAGTCGCGGTCACACCGGGCCCATCGCCGGCTGGGCGAGTTGCTGTCGCATGTGGGCGGGTCCGGGGCCGAGGTAGCGGGGAGGTGACAGGCATGGACGAGTGGGACGAGCGCGATGGGCGGGCCGGGCTGCCCGACGGTGTCGCCCTGGTTCTCGGCCAGCGGGAGACCTGGGCCGAGCCGCCGCCGGAGATGGAAGCTGCCGTGCGGGCGGCTCTGTTGCGCGAGCGCGCGAACGCTGGCGCAACGTCCGTAGATGTGAGCGGTATAGCGCTCGAACGGACGGACGTCAGCGGAGGTTCGGGCGCTGCACGGCCGCCGGACGACGAGATGTCTGCGGCTCGGGACCGTCGCGGCCGGCGGCTCGGTTCGGCGTCGGGCAGCCGGCCGAACGGCCGGCTGCTGCTGGTCGCCGCGGCGCTCATGGGAGTCGCCGCGGTCGGCACTGCTGTCGTGATCTCGCAGACCGGGCAGGACAGCACGGTGGTCGCTCTGACGCCGACTGAGCTGGCGCCGGACGCGTCCGGAACAGCTGAACTCAGCGAGAGGCCGTCCGGCTTCTCCATCGAGCTGGACATCGATGGTCTGCCGCCGGCCGCTGAAGGCAGCTACTACCAGGCCTGGCTGAAGAACGCCGACGGCGAGCTCGTGACCATTGGCACCTTCCACGCCCGCGACGGCAGCGACGACGTGATCCTGTGGTCAGGTGTCGACCCGGCCGACTACCCGACCTTGACGGTGACGCTGCAGCGCGAGGGCGAGGGCGAGGGTGCACAGTCCTCCGGTCAGGTCGTGCTGACCGGGAGTCTCGGCTGAAGATCATGCTGGCAAATGGGGTATCCCAACCAACGGATACCCCGATGTACCGTGTCCGCCATCCGGACGCCGAACGCCCGCTCACCGTTGCTCAGGGACTTGCGCTGATCGAACGATCGTGCTTTTGTTGCCTCCATGGGCAAGGGCGATGAAACCCGGCAGGTGGTGCTGGGACAGGCACTGCGCACCGCCAGCACGCTTGGCCTGCGCGGCCTGACGATTGGCGCGCTGGCCGAGCAGACGTCGATGTCCAAGAGCGGTCTGTTCGCCCACTTCAAGTCCAAAGAGCAGCTGCAATGCGCTGTCATCGAGTACGCGTCGGAGCGCTTCGTGGAGCGGGTACTCCGCCCCGCGCTGCGGGAGCCTCGTGGTGAGCGGCGGCTGCGTGCGCTGTTCGATCGTTGGCTGGATTGGGATGGCGGGGCCGACTTGGCGCTGCCCGGAGGTTGCGTCTTCATCAGCGCCTCGGCCGAGCTGGACGACGAGGCCGATGGAGTGCTGCGCGACCGGTTCGTGCGCAACCAGCGCGACTGGCTGGACACCCTCGCCTCGGTGTTCCGGAGCGGAATCACCGAAGGGCACTTCGACGCGGACAGCGACTCCGAGCAGTTCGCGCACGACCTGTACGGCGTGATGCTGGCTTACCACCATGCGACCAGGCTGCTGCGTGACCCGCACGCCGAGCAGCGCGCCCGGGTCGCCTTCGAGCGGCTGCTGAGCCTCGCCCGCCGGCCGACACCGGTTCCGGTCTGAAAGCTGACGTCTTATGAGGAGGAGCTATGTGGGCCGAGAAAGGCACGAACGTTCGTACAATCAAGAGAGGGGTCTGATGTTCGCGGTGCACTGCCCACAGCACGGCTCGACGGTGCTTCTCGACGTCCGGCGGGTGACTCGCCTGACCAACCTCGCCGACGGCCTCATCGCGGTCGAACTCAAGTGTTACGACGGCGAGCGTCTCGTCCTGATGACAGGGGGGCGCGCGACCCAACAGCAGTCGCCGTAAACGTCGGCGGATGCGGGGTTGGCCACGTTCGACGAGTTGGCACGGGTGGCCAACCCGACACCTGTTGCAGTCAGCGGACCTCGTCGGCGTGCTCGGCCAACCCACTCGCGAAAGGAACTCGCCGGCTCCCCGGTGACCTCCTCGACGGTGGCGGTGACCAGTTCCGACTGCCGCCGCGACCCGGTAAGAGCTCAACTGTGCGCCTGAAGTCAAACCGCGTGACCTCAGGTGCGGTTGAGGTCCGAGACTCCTCTGCGTAGAGGGTGGCGACGAGCAGGGCGGGAGACACATGCAGGTAGCAATGGTGACGCAGTTCGGTGGCCCCGAGGTGCTGGTGACGAGCGAGGAGCCGGACCCGGTTGCCGGGCCGGGCGAGGTCGTGATCGACGTGGTGGCCGTTGATGTGCTGTGGGTCGAGACCATGATCCGAAGCGGTCGTGGCGGCCCGTACTTCGACGTGACCCCGCCGTACGTGCCCGGCAACGCAGTCGCGGGGCGGGTGCGCAGCGTCGGCGACGGCGTCGATCCGGGGCTGATCGGCCGCGAGGTGGTCACCCGCACCGGCCAGCGCGGGGGCTACGCCGAGCAGGTCGCGGTAAGCGCGGACGGATTGTCGGCAGTACCGAACGGGGTGTCGCTGCACGACGCGGCCGCGCTCATGCACGCCGGCCCCACCGCGCTGGCGCTGCTCGAGGGGACGCGGATCGGCAGCGGGGACGCGGTGCTCGTGGTCGGGACGAGCGGTGAGCTGGGCATCGTGTGCGTGCAGCTGGCGCGTGCCCGCGGCGCGCGGGTCGTCGCCATCGCGCGCGACAAGCAGAAACTGGCTCGTATTCGGGAGCTGGGAGCCGATGCCGTCGTCGACTCCGAGCAGCCCGACTGGGTCGGGCAGGCCCGAGCCGCGCTCGGCGGCGAGGGCGCCGACGTGATCCTTGACAACGTCGGCGGGGCGATCGGCGAGGCCGCCTTCGCCGCGATCGCGCCGGGCGGCCGGTTCTCCGCGCATGGCACTCCCAGTGGCCGGTTCGCCACGATCGACCCTACGGAGGCAGCACGCCGTGGCGTCACCGTGCGAGGGATCCGGCACGTGCAACTGTCGCCGGACGAGCTTCAGCGGCTCACCGAACAGGCGCTCACGGACGCGGCGGCCGGTCGGATCGCACCGGTGGTCGGCCAGACGTTCCCGCTCGTGCGTGCCGCCGATGCGCACGCCGCCATCGAGGGCCGCGCCGTCTTCGGCTCGACGCTGCTGCTGCCCTGAGGGCCCGATCCAGCGGGCGCGATGTCGGGGCGGGCAGCCGGCGGACGGCACCGCCGTAGACTGCTGGCCGTTCCCCGACCCGCATCCGCAGGAGACGCATGGCTTCGATCTCGCGCGAGGAGGTCGCGCACCTCGCCCGGCTCGCCCGATTGGCCGTCACCGACGCCGAGCTCGACGTCTTCGCGGGGCAGCTCGACATCATCATCGGCTCGGTCGCCCGCGTCGGTGAGGTGGCCGCGGACGACATCCCGCCCACGAGCCACGCCTTACCGGTGACCAACGTCCTGCGACCAGACGAGCTCCGGCCCTCGCTGGCTCGCGATGAGGTACTGGCCGCGGCCCCGGCGGCCGAGGACGGCCGGTTCCGAGTCCCACGCATTCTGGACGACCCCGAATGACCGATGTCACGAGAATGGACGCCGCCGCGCTCGGCGCCGAGATCGCGTCGGGACACCTCAGCGCGGTCGAGGTCACCCGGGCGCATCTGGACCGGATCGGGGCGGTCGACGACAAGGTCCGCGCCTTTCTGCACGTCGATGCGGCCGGCGCACTCGCCGCAGCCGGCGCCGTGGATGAGCGCCGAGCCGCCGGGGAGGAGCTGGGGCCGCTGGCCGGCGTACCGCTGGCGATGAAGGACGTCGTCGTCACCCGCGGCCTGCCGAGCACGAGCGGCTCCAAGATCCTGCAAGGCTGGGTCCCGCCGTACGACGCCACCGTCACCCAGCGGGTGCGGGCAGCCGGCATCGTGATGCTCGGCAAGACGAACATGGACGAGTTCGCGATGGGCTCGTCCACGGAGAACTCCGCGTACGGGCCGAGCCACAACCCGTGGGACCTGGACCGCGTTCCCGGCGGCTCGTCGGGTGGCTCCTCGGCGGCGGTGTCGGCGTTCGAGGCGCCACTCGGCATCGGGACGGACACCGGCGGGTCGATCCGGCAGCCGGCCGCGGTCACCGGCCTGGTGGGGCACAAGCCGACGTACGGCGGGGTCAGCCGGTACGGGCTGATCGCGTTCTCCTCCAGCCTGGACCAGGCCGGGCCGCTGACCCGGACGGTGCTCGACGCGGCTCTGCTGCACGAGGCGATCGGCGGGCACGACCCGGCCGACTCCACGAGCATCGACGCGCCGGTCCCGCCGGTGGTCGCGGCCGCCCGTGACGGCGCGCGATCCGATCTTGCCGGCGTCAAGGTCGGAGTCGTCCGGGAACTGT
>JACCTY010000040.1 GCA_013812145.1 Geodermatophilaceae bacterium
AGCACCAGATGGAAAAAGGCGTCCAGCGCCGCGTCCCACTCCCGTGTCAGCAGGCCGTCCAGAATGAAGAAGCCGGTCGGGTGGGTCGCGTCGATACGCACGTCCTGCCGGCCGGAGCCGGGAAAGACGTTGAGCTCGACCGAGAAGTAGAACCGCAGCAGGTAGGCGAGGAAGAACACCGGGATGGTGACGCCGAGCAGCGAGGCTACGACCGCGGCGCTGTCCAGTGCCCCGCCGTGCCGCCGGGCTGCCAGGTATCCCAGCGGGATGCCGATGACGACGGCGAACAGGATGGCGAACGCCGTCAGTTCTATCGTCCCCGGAAAGCGCTGCAGGAACTCGGTGGTGACCGGCCGGCCGGTCTGGATCGACGTACCGAAGTTGAACTGGACGACCCGGCCGAGGAAGCGGCCGTACTGCACGAGCAGCGAGTCGTTCAACCCGAGCTGATCGTTGATGGCCTCGATGGCCTCGGGGGTCGCCCGCTCCCCCAGGAGGGCCCGACCGGGCCCCCCCGGGAGACTTCGCAGCCAGACAAACAGCAACACCGACAACCCGAACAGGATCGGGACCAGCTGCAGCAGTCGCCTGGCTATGAAGCGGAGCATTCAGCTGCGCTGAGCTACTCGGTCAACGTGACCGTCGAGAAGTCCTCCGACGTCCGCGGGCTGGGCACCAGTCCCTCGACGTAGTCCTCGACGACCAGCGCCGGTGGAGCGTGCGAGATCGGTACCGCCGGGAGGAAGTCCACGATCTGCTCGTTGAGGTCCTCGTACAGTCCCGTCCGGCTGGCCGGATCCGGCTCGGAGTCGGCCGCCGCGAACGCGTCGAACAGCTCCTGATTGACGTAACCGCCGAAGTCCAGCTTCGAGATGCCGCCGGCCTTGACGTCGAAGAACGTCCCGATGAAGTTGTAGGCGTCGTTGTAGTCAGCGGTCCAGCCGAGCAGGTGGATGTCAGCCAGCCCACTGGCCGTCGCATCCAGGTAGTCCGGGTTCCACGGCAGCGCAACCGGCTCGATCACAAAACCGGCGTCCTGCAGGTTCTGGCTCATCACCTCGAAGATCGCGGCCGGGTCCGGCATGTAGGGCCGGCTGATGTCTGTCGGATAGTAGAACTTCAGCGTCGTACCGGTGGCCCCGGCCTCTTCGAGCAACTGCCGGGACAGGTCCGGGTCGAACGGGTACTCGGTGACCGAGTCGCTCCAACCGTCCACCGTGTCCGGCATGAACTGGGTGGCCACGGTGGCGCCGTCGGGAAGCTGCGACGTGACGATGGACTCGCGGTCGATGGCGTGAGCGATCGCCTGCCGGACCCGGATGTCGGCCAGCGCCGGGTTGATGCCCGCCGCCGCCGCGCCATCGAACTGACCCTGGTTGATGCCGAGGTACAGGATATTGAATGCGTCGCGGGTCAAAACGTTGAAGCCCTGACCCTCCAGGTCCTCGATGTCACCGGGGGCAACCAGGTCGTATCCGTCGATCTCACCGGCCTCGAGTTCCTGCTTGCGGGTGTTTCCGTCCGGAATGGTGCGGAAGATGATCTCGTCGAGGCCGGCCGGCTCGCCCCAGTAGTCGTCGTAGCGCGTGATGGTGATTTCACCGTTGGCGAGATCCCAGTTGTCGAGCATGAACGGCCCGGTTCCGGTGGGGTGCTCGAGCGCGTAGGGCGGGTAGGACGGGGCCTCGTCATTGCCGCCGACGTTGTCCGCGTCGTACATCTCCAGCGCGGTCGGGCTGGAGATCGAGAACGACGGGAGCACCAGAGCAGCCGGGAAGCGGCTGGTCACCCTGGTCAGCTCGATCACCGCCGTCAGCTCGTCCTCGGCCGAGCAGGAGCTGAAGATGTTCGGGGTTTCTGGCGTGTCGGCGAAGCCGCCGAAGACGTCCTGCCAGTACCCGGTGACGCTGGGGCTCTGCGCGTTGCCGGTGAAGTTGTACCAGCGGTCGAAGTTGAAGCAGACCGCCTCGGCGTTGAAGTCGGTGCCGTCGTGGAACTTCACGCCCTCACGCAGCGCGAAGGTGTAGGTGAGCCCGTCCTCGCTGATCTCGGGAAAGTCCGTCGCCAGGGAGGGGGCCAGCTCGGCGGAGCCTTCCTCGGACTTGAGCAGGCCCTCGTAGATCTGGCGCAGTACCCGGAACGTCTCGCCGTCGGTGGCGAACGCAGGGTCGAGCACACCCGGGTCTTCTGCAGCGCCGAAGACCAGGGTGCCGCCGCTGGGCTGGTCGGTGCCCGTGGGCTCCTCTGGTCGATCGCTTGAGGCGCACGCGCTGGCCGCCATCATCGCGACCACCGTGGTAGCCATCATCGCGAGGCGCCTTCTGCGTCGTTGCATTGCACACCTGCCCATTCCT
>JACCTY010000041.1 GCA_013812145.1 Geodermatophilaceae bacterium
CCCCGATGCCGCCCGCCGCCGGCGCGCCGAGGCGGTGCGCGAACGCACGGTGCGGTTCAGTCCCGGGACGGACGGGATGGCCAGCCTGTGGGCGCGGCTGCCCGCCGAGGACGCGCTGTGTTGCTACCGCGAACTGTGCGAACTTGCCGACACCTCGGCGCCACCGCCCGGCACGGCAGCCGCTGCTGATTCCGACCCGGCCCTGGCCACCGGTAGCGCAGTCGCCGATGATCGGACCGCCGACGCCCGCCGCGCGGACACTCTCGTTGACCTGATCATGGGCGCCGCCGCTGCCTCGTGGCACCCCGATGTGGCTGCTGCGGGTGCGCACGCTCCCGGCGCGCCGCCAGCCGCACTTCGCAGATCGGCGCCGCCGCGAGCGAGCAATGACCGTGGCCAGGTGCGGCTTGACGTGACGGTGGCGTGGACGACGTTGGCTGGCCTGGACGACGAGCCGGGCTATCTCGGCGGGTACGGCCCCATCGACGCCGAAACCGCTCGGGAGCTGGCCGCTGATGCCACCTGGCGGCGGCTGCTCACCGACCCCGCCACCGGCACCGTGCTGGACGTGGGCAGCACCCGCTACGCCCCGCCCGCGGCAATGGCCGCACTCGTGCGGGCAAGGGACCGGACCTGCCGCTGGTACGGCTGCCGACAGCCGGTGTCGCGGTGTGACCTGGACCACACCGTTCCCTACCCGCACGGTCCAACCGCTACCTCGAACCTGGCCGGGCTCTGCCGTGGGCACCACCGGCTGAAAACGCACACCCGATGGCGCGTCGAACAAGACCACGACGGCGTGCTGACCTGGACCAGCCCCACCGGGCAACACGTCAGCACTGAGCCCTGGCCGCGTGACCTGCACCCGCCAGACCCACCCGACGCCGAGGCCGCCTAGCGCCCTTCCGCCAGGCACGGTAGCGACGAATCAGTGGTCATTCGTCGGCGTCGCTAGAGTCGTCCGTGCCACCGAGGGGTGAAGCCACGCAGCACCTGGCCCGGATGACTCTGGGAGATACATCAGCCAACTAGCACCGCGAGCAGCAGCAGGATCGCCACGCCAAGCACGACCGTCCAGCCGACAGCCACACCGAGGCTGAGGTCGAACAGCGCCATCAGACCGAACGCGACCAGGCCGGCCAGCAGCAACAGCGCGACGGCCAAATAGAGCACCCTGGCGCGTGCCGGAGTCGGTGGAGTGCCGGTCATGCGGCCAGTATCCGCACCGCCGCAACCCGTGATGAGCACTCGTTCGCGCAGCGGGTGTACGGGCTCAGGCTCCGACTTCGCATCGCCGCAAAGCCGCGGGAACGTCTAGTCGACGGCGCGGCGGCCGCGACCCCCTCTGCGGGCCACCCACGACATCCCGTCCCCCGCCTTGGTCAGCACGGTGGGGACGGCGCCGGTCGAGCCGCGCCGGCGCATCTTGTCGGCGGTCGAATGCAGAACGCGACCGAGGACCGGAGCCAGCCGGACCAGCACAGCGCCGATCACGACGGTGCGCAGGCGGCGGGACAACAAGGCAAACATCAGGTCTGTCTCCAGACGGGGGTCAGCCGCTGACCGGACGACCGGCGCGGGCGATGGCGAACCGGATGACGACGTGGCGCCCGGCAACCACCGGGCGGGCATCCGAGCGGACCGTGGTGCGGACGCACTGGTGGCGGTCGTGCGGCGACCGGATGCCCGAGGTGGTGACATCCGAACAGGTCACACGCGACAGTAACTCCTGCGCTCATGGTCGTCTGTAGTCCGAAGTGCGCGAGGTTGCTGTCGGTGAGGGACCGGGCGGCTAGCCGAGGCTCGCCTCGAAGGTGATGTTCGTGCCGCCGAGGGCCTTGGTCACCGGGCACGTCTGCTCCGCCTTTTTCGCCAGCTCCTGGAACCGGTCCTCATCGATGCCGGGGATCGCGGCCCGCATCGTGACCGCGATCCCGGTGATCGCGAAGCCGCCGGCCGGGTCAGGCCCCAGGCTGACCTCGGCGCTGACGTCGATGGAGTCCGCCGTGAGGCCCTCGCCGTCCAGCACGCCGGACATGTTCATCGCCAGGCAGGAGGAGTGCGCGGCGGCGATCAGCTCCTCCGGGCTGGTCGTGCCCTGCGCCTCGTCGGCGGCCCGCTTGGGGAAGGAGACGTCGTACTGGCCGGCGTTGGACGAGTCCAACGTGACGTGTCCGGACCCGTCCTGCAGTCCTCCGGTCCAGTGGGTGGTGGCGTCGCGGCTGGGCATCAGCGGTGTCCTCTCAAGAATTGATTGCACGGGCACATTGTTGGCCCACGGTTAGCCTAGGAACCATGCCAGTCACCGACAACTCGGCCCAGAACGTCACCTTTGCGAGCAACGGACGTCAAGCCCATGGCTACCTGTCCTTGCCACCCGCGGGGACCGGACCCGGACTGATCGTGATCCAGGAGTGGTGGGGACTCACCTCGCACATCATCGGCGTCTGCGACCGATTCGCGGCCGAGGGGTACGTCGTACTGGCACCTGACCTGTACGGCGGCGTGACGACGCACGATGCCGCAGAGGCCAAGCGGATGGCCCAGGAGTTGCCCGTGGACGGGGCGGTGAGCGACCTGGCCGGGGCGGTGGACTACCTGCTCGACCACGAGGCGGTCAGCAGCGAACGGCTTGGTGTCGTCGGCTTCTGCATGGGTGCAGGATTCGTGCTCACCTTGGCCGCGCGGGAGGGCGAGCGGATCGCCGCGGCCGTGCCGTTCTACGGCTTCGTCAACGACGAGCGGGACTTCTCGGGCCTGCAGGCGGAGGTGCTCGGACACTACGGCGAACTCGACCGGTCCATCCCACCCGACACGGCGCGGGCACTGGCCGATCGGATCCACGCCGAGTCCGGCCGCCCGGCGGCGTTCCTCTTCTACCCGGCCGGTCACGCCTTCTTCAACGACGAGGATCCGCAGGGCAACTACAACGAGGAAGCGGCCCGTACGGCGTGGGTGCGCACGGTGGAGTTCCTCCGCACCCGGCTGGGCTGAGCCCGTGGATGCGAAGCTGCGCGCGGCGCTGACCCGGTACCGCGTCATGGCCTACGTCGTCGGCGTGATGCTGCTGATCCTGCTGCTCGTCGCGATGCCGCTGAAGTACCTCGCCGATTCCGAAGGTGTCATCGGGGTCGTCGGGCCGCTGCACGGCTTCCTGTACGCCGTCTACCTGCTCGCGACCTTGTCAGTCGGGACGAAGAGTCTGTGGACGTTCCGCCGTACCGCGGGGGTGATGCTGGCCGGCACGATCCCGTTCCTGTCCTTCGTCGTCGAACGCCGGGTCACCCGCGACGTTCTGGCCCAACTCGCCGCCTGATCATGCCGGCACGGCAGCCCCGGAGTGGGCAAGGGGGGAGTTGAACCCCCACGTCCTTTCGGACACACGGACCTGAACCGTGCGCGTCTGCCATTCCGCCACTTGCCCCAACGCCCGTCTCAACCTCGACCGGCACACCTCGTCGCCGCCGACCACCCCCGCAGGGGGCCCTGGCAGCCGGACGACGATAGCACGCAGGCCCCTGTCACTTGGGTCGCCTGGACCCTGCCGGCCCCGCGCCCAGTTACGATCGGGGTCCGACAACCGGTACAGCGTGAGAGGGGGGCAGTCATGGGTGTGCTGCAGCGCTTCGAGCGCAAGCTCGAGGGAGCGGTTGGCGGCGCGTTCGCTCGCCTCTTCAAGGGCAAGGTGCATCCGGCAGAGATCGGCCGCGCGTTACAGCGGGAGGCAGACGAGCAGAAGGTCGTCGTCGGCGAGGGTCGGGTACTGGTGCCCAACCGTTACACCGTCACTCTCGGGGAGATCGACTACGCGCATCTCGGAGAGTGGGAGCACCAGCTCACGAGCACCCTGGCCCAACTGCTGCACGAGCAGATCGACAACGAGGGTTGGTCGACGTTCGGCTACGTCTCGGTCAACTTCGAAAGCGACAACAACCTGCGCACCGGCGTCTTCGACGTCCGCAGCCGCGTCGACCCCGACGCACCCGGCCAGCGGCCGCGCCAGCCACCGCCTCCGCCGCCCGCCGAGTCGGCGCCGCAGAATGGCTCTTCGCCCACCCGGCAGGGTCCCGCCGGTATGGCCCACCCGCCGGCGCCGGTCGGCCAGTCGCCCGTCAGGCAGCACTCCCTCGTCGTCGACGGGCCGAACACCCGCTACGTCCTGGACGAGGGCAGCAACCTGATCGGTCGCGGCCAGGATGCCAAGGTGAAGCTCCCCGACACCGGTGTCTCCCGCCGTCACGTCGACATCACCGTCCAGGGCCCGACCGCGGTCGCACACGACCTCGGCTCGACCAACGGCAGCATCATCAACGGGCAGCGGATCGCCGCACAGCAGTTGCGGGACGGCGACGTGATCCGGATCGGGCACAGCGTTCTGGTCTACCGCGTGGACGGCGGATGACAATCAGGACGGGGCCGGGCAGATGACAGCAGCCATCGTCGTACAGACGTTTCGGTTCGGGTTCCTCATCCTGCTGTGGCTGTTCATCTACGCCGCGTTCCGCGTCGTCAAGGCCGACCTGTTCGGCGCGAACCCGGCCCGGGTCAGCGCCGTGCCGCGCCGGGGTGCACCGCCGGCCAAGTTGGGCACGCGCAAGGGATCCAAGGGCCTCAAAGGGCCGAGGCAACTGGTCGTCACCGGCGGCTCGCTCACCGGCACGCGGATCACGCTCGGAACACAACCGATTCTGGTCGGGCGCGCCGACGATTCCACCGTCGTGCTCACCGACGACTTCGCCAGCTCCCGACACGCCCGGCTGACCAACCGCGACGGCGACTGGTACGTCGAGGACCTCGGCTCCACCAACGGCACGTACCTCGATCGAGCCAGGGTCTCCGGGCCGACGCTGATCCCGCCCGGCGCGCCGATCCGAATCGGCAAGACGGTGCTCGAGCTCCGCTCATGAGTTTGGCTCTGCGCTACGCCGCCAGGTCCGATCGCGGGCTGATCCGCAGTAACAACGAGGACTCGGTGTACGCCGGGCCGCGGCTGCTGGCAGTCGCAGACGGCATGGGCGGGCACGCCGCCGGCGAGGTTGCCAGCAAGATCGCCATCGCCGCCCTGGAACCGCTGGACGAGGACACCCCGACCGGTGACCTGCTGGAGGCGCTGCGGCGGGCCACCGACGAGGGCTCGGCGCACATCCGCGAACTCGTCAGCGACGACCCGAGCCTGGAAGGCATGGGTACGACGCTGACGGCACTGCTTTTCGCCGGCAACCGCCTTGCGGTGTGTCACGTGGGCGACTCCCGCTGTTACCTGCTGCGAGACGGCGAGCTGGCCCAGATCACCCACGACGACACGTTCGTCCAAACCCTGGTCGACGAGGGCCGGATCAGCGAGGAGGAGGCCCACGTCCATCCGCAGCGCTCGCTGATCTTGCGCGCGCTGAACGGCAGCGAGATCGAACCCGACCTGTCGATCCGGGAGACCCGGGTCGGTGACCGCTACCTGCTCTGCAGCGACGGCCTGTCCGACGTCGTCTCGCTGGAGACGATGCAGGAAGCGTTGCAGGCCCCGGACCCGCAGCAGGCCGCCGACCGGCTGATCGAGCTGGCCCTGCGCGGCGGCGGACCGGACAACATCACCTGCATCGTCGCGGAGGTCATCAACGACGGGCCCGGTGAGACCGCGACCTCCCAGCCGGTCGTCGACGGCGCGGCCGGGGACAACGTGGGGCAGCGCGACGTCTCCGCCACGACGGCCGCCGGCCGAGCGGCGCTGGCCGGTCCACAGCCCGCTGCGGACTCACCGACCCCGCCGGTCCAGCGCACGCCACCGCCCACCCGGCGCAGCGTCCTCAAGCCACTGCTCGTGGTCCTGCTCATCGGCGCCGTGCTGGGCGCCGGAGTTTTCGCCCTGTGGCGGGTCAGTCAGAGCCAGTGGTACGTCGGAGCCGACGGCGAGCAGGTCGCCATCTTTCGCGGCATGGACCTGAGCATCGCCGGCCTGACACTGTCCGACGTCCAAAGCAGGAGCGACCTTCGGGTGATGGATCTCACCCCCGTGCACCAGACCCTGGTCCGCGACGGCATCACCGCGAGCGACGAGGCAGAGGCCGACCGGATCCTCACCGACCTGCGCGATGAGTTGCTCGAACCGTGCCCAACCCCGGGCGATCCCAGCGCATCCAGTGAGCCGACCGGGTCGACGGCCCCGGAAAGCGCTTCCAGCTCCTCGCCGAGTGACAACCCGGGAACCTTCCCGGCACCGGAGCCGACGGCCAGCACCGCCGCGACCGTGCCGAACACGACGCCGCGGACGACGCCGCGGACGACGGAACGTTCGGCCAGCTCGTCGCAGCCGCCGACGCCGGAACCCGGTGTGGAATGCCGGGAGGTCGGCGACTGATGCGCCCCGACGCTGCGGAGGCTCCCTGATGGGGTCGCGCACCAATCCGGCCCTCGCCGTCGGCCGGACCATGCCGACCCGGCGCAACACCGAGCTGGTCATGTTGCTGTTCGCGGTGCTGGTGGTCATGGCGGCGCAGGCGATCGTCGACGCCACCGTCCGAGGCTCGGTCGGGCTCAACGTTGTCTACTACGGTGCCGGGTTCGCCGGGCTGTGGCTGGTCGCGCATCTGATCGTCCGCCGGTTCGCCCGGTACGCCGATCCGCTGATCCTGCCGGCGGTGGCGCTGCTGAACGGACTGGGGCTCGTTCTGATCGCCCGGCTGGACTTCGCCGACACCCTCGATGCGCAGAGCAGCGGCGAGCCGCTCCCCGCCGGCGACGCCCCGCTGCAGCTGGCCTGGACCCTCGTCGGCCTGGTGCTGTTCACCGCCGTGCTCGTGCTTATCCGCGACCACCGGGTGCTGGCGAAGTACGGCTACACCCTGGGA
The DNA here is from genome assembly GCA_013812145.1 of Geodermatophilaceae bacterium. GTDB lineage: Bacteria > Actinomycetota > Actinomycetes > Mycobacteriales > Geodermatophilaceae > JACCTY01. The sequence continues at coordinate 6,843 of JACCTY010000041.1, forward strand.
GCGGGCGGCCTGCTGCTGCTCGCCCTGCCGGCGGTGCTGCCCACCGCGCTGAGCGAGGTCAACGGCGCGAAGATCTGGATCCGGGTCGCCGGCTTCTCCATCCAGCCCGGCGAGTTCGCCAAGATCGCGGTCTTGATCTTCTTCGCCGCCTACCTCGTGGCCAAGCGGGACGTGCTGTCGCTGGCCGGCCGCAAGGTGCTCGGCCTGGAACTGCCGCGTGGCCGCGATCTCGGGCCGGTCCTGGTGGTGTGGGTGGCCAGCCTCGGCGTGCTCGTCTTCGAAAAGGACCTCGGCAGCTCGCTGCTGCTGTTCGGCATCTTCGTGGTGATGCTGTACGTCGCCACCGAGCGGGTGAGTTGGCTCGCCATCGGGCTGCTGCTGTTCTCCGGTGGCGCGTTCGTCGCCTACCAGCTGTTCTCGCATGTGCGGGTGCGGGTCCAGATCTGGCTGGACCCGTTCGCCTACCGCAACGAGGAGGGCTTCCAGATCGTGCAGTCCCTGCTCGGGTTCGGCACCGGTGGGTTGTTCGGGACCGGGCTCGGCGGCGGGCGCCCGGACACCCTGCAGACCTTCGCGAAGACCGACTTCATCGTCACCACCATCGGTGAGGAACTCGGCCTGTTCGGGCTGGTCGCGGTGCTGATGCTCTACCTCGTCCTGGTCGAGCGGGGCTTTCGCACCTCGCTGTTGGTCCGTGACCCCTTCGGCAAGCTGCTGGCCGCCGGACTGGCCTTTGCCGTCGCGCTGCAGGTCTTCGTGGTCGTCGGCGGGGTCACGAAACTCATTCCGTTGACCGGTTTGACGACGCCGTTCGTCTCCTACGGCGGGTCCTCCCTGGTGGCCAACTTCGCACTCGTCGCGCTGCTCGTCCGGATGAGCGACGCCGCCCGGCGACCGGCCGCCCCGATCGGGGCGCCACCTCCGCTGGCCGAGGCCAAGACCGAAGTGGTCTCGCGATGACACACGCTGGGGACCAGCGATGACCATCGCCAGGGAACACCGATGAACAAGCCGGTACGACGGGTCGCCGTCGCGATGCTCGTGCTCTTTGCGCTGCTCGTGCTCAACGCGAACTACATCCAGGTCGTCAAGGCGACGGCCTACCAGCAGGATCCCGGGAACACCAGGGTGCTGCTCGAGGAGTACGAGCGCCAGCGTGGCTCGATCGTCGTCGACGGAAGGGCGGTGGCCTCCTCCCAGGCGACCCCGGACGAACGGCTGGAGTACCTGCGGACGTATGCCAACGGGCCGTTGTACGCGCACTCGACCGGCTACTACTCGCTGATCTACTCCACCGCCGGCATCGAACGGGCCGAGAACGATCTGCTGTCCGGCAACTCCGACTCACTGTTCGTCCGGCGGCCGACCGACCTGTTCAGCGGGCGGGAACCCAAGGGCGGCAACGTCGAGCTGACGCTGGACCCGCGGGCACAGCAGGCGGCGTACCAGGCGCTCGCCGACAGCGGGGCCGCCGGCGCCGTGGTTGCCCTCGACCCGCAGACCGGAGCGATCCTCGCGATGGTCAGTGCCCCGACGTTCGACCCGAACCTGCTCAGCTCGCACGACCCGGAGGCCATCCGCGACTACGCCGCCACGCTGGACGGCGCCGAGGTGGATCCCCGGCTGAACCGCGCCACGCAGGACAACTTCCCGCCGGGATCGGTGTTCAAGGTGGTCATCGCGGCAGCGGCGCTGGAGGAGGGCATGAGCCCGGACTCGACGATTCCGGCGCCCGACGTCCTGGATCTGCCGCAGACAACGGCGACGATCCGGAACTTCGGCGGCTCCAGCTGCAACGGGGGCGCCGACGACACCTTGATCCACGCCCTCACCATTTCCTGCAACACCGCGTTCGCCCAGCTCGGTATCGACCTCGGGGAGACGAAGCTCCGCGACATCGCCGAACGGTTCGGGATCGACGACGAGGGCTACGAGATGCCGCTGCCGGTGGCCCGGAGCACGCTGGGCGAGATCGACAGCGCCGCTGCGCTCGGCCAGTCCTCGATCGGGCAGCGCGACGTGCGACTTACCCCGATCGAGGCGGCCAACATCGTGGCGACGATCGGCAACGGCGGCACGCTGTACCAGCCGTTCCTCGTCGCCGAACGGCAGGAGCCAGACCTGACGGTCATCGACGACGTCGAGCCGGATGAGATCCGGGAGGCGATCTCCTCCGACGTCGCCACGGCGCTCACCCAGATGATGGTCAGCGTCGTCGAGAACGGCAGCGGTCAGAACGCTCAGATCGAGGGCGTCGAGGTCGCCGGCAAGACCGGTACGGCGGAGGTGGACGAGGGCATCGCCCCGCACGCCTGGTTCGCCGGCTTCGCACCGGCAGACAATCCGCAGATCGCGGTGGCCGTCTTCATCGCCAACGGCGGCGACAGCGGCAGCGAGACCACGGGCGGCCGGGCAGCGGCGCCGGTCGCACGGGCCGTCATGGAGGCGTATCTCGGCACGGGGGGTGGCTGAGCATGGCTCCGGTTCCCGGGATGAGCCTTGGTGAACGCTACGAGCTGCAGTCGCTGATCGCGACCGGTGGCATGGGACAGGTGTGGCGGGCGGAGGACTCCACGCTGCACCGCGCCGTCGCCGTCAAGGTGCTGCGCAGCGAGTTCACCGGTGACCCGACGTTCCTGGCCCGGTTCCGGGCCGAGGCTCGCAACACCGCGGCCCTCTCCCACCCCAACATCGCCAGCATCTACGACTACGGCGAGGCCGATGACCCCACCGGCGAGCACGTCGCCTACCTGGTCATGGAACTCGTCGACGGCGAGCCGCTGTCGCAGGTGCTGGCTCGGGAGGGCCGGCTGTCCCCCGATCGCACGCTGAACATCCTCGGCCAGGCCGCAGCCGGCCTGAACGCCGCTCATCACGCCGGCGTCGTCCACCGCGACATCAAGCCGGGCAACCTGCTGGTCCACCCAGACGGCACCGTGAAGGTCACCGACTTCGGGATCGCCAGGGCGGCCAGCACCGTGCCGCTCACCCAGACCGGGATGGTCGTCGGTACGGCGCACTACCTCTCACCCGAGCAGGCCGAAGGCCGGGTCACCACCCCGGCCAGCGACGTCTACTCCCTCGGTGTGGTCGGGTACGAGTGCCTGGCCGGGCAACGCCCCTTCGACGGGGCCACGTCGATCGCGGTGGCGCTGATGCAGATCCGACAGCAGCCGCCGCCGCTGCCAGCCGACGTGCCGGTACCGGTGCGGGAGTTGATCGAGCGGGCGATGAACAAGGACGGCCGGCTGCGCTTTCCCACCGGCGGTGAGTTCGCGACCGCGATCACCGCCGTCCAGGCGGGTCGGCCGATCGCGCCGGGGCCGGCCGCGGGCCCGTCGGTCGCCACCGATGTGCCGACCCAGGTGGTCGGTGTCCCGCCCGCCGGTGCTGCTGTCCCCGCCGGGGCGGCCGTGATGGGGCTGGCC